>JAHBUR010000006.1 GCA_019637975.1 Bacteroidota bacterium
GGGAGGGGGGCGAACATCCCCTCTCCCACTAATTGAACATAGAAATCGTTAGGCTTACAAAAGGAGTACCAATTGAAATGGCATTAACAAAATGTCTTGACTGTAAGTGCCAACTCAGTGATTCTGCTTTATCGTGTCCGAACTGTTCATCGAATGAACCATTCGGTGTGCTGTGTGAATTGTGTTTTACACGCCTTCGCCGGTCAGATGGTATAACTTCAAAACGGTGGCACAATACAGTTGAAGGATACTGGCAGGATATAGTTGCTCATAAAGAATGTCTTGAACGTTACTTCACTCTTCCATCAGAGACGAAATGTCGTGAATGTGGAAAGCGTCTTGCTGGACTCGAAGGTTTTTCTCCAAAAGAACTTTGGAGTATTTCGTGGGACCCATTTCGGCATTCTTCCGACTTTACTTGTCCAGACTGCGGGAAAACTTGGGTATTAGGAAAAATTATGAGTTGCGATAAATGTAGCGCTCCCTTATTTCCTTTTCAGAGCGGATCATCCGGGCTAGGTCACGGGCACAAGTCACCAAAGAAAAACAGTTTTTGGGATTGGTTGTTTGATTAAACCTCTTCTCGTGAATTATTTTTGTAAGCCTAACCAGTCGCTCAACCTGACGTTGCAATCGCGGGCGCGCCTGAACTGAAATTGTTCGAGAGTTCTAAACACAACTTACGATACGAAACATCATTTTAAATTTAAAAACGGCGGCAGCCCGCTGGAACATTGCAACGCAGGTTAGCTCCAGTCCGTTAGCCAGCGCAATCAAACATGTGTTTGCTCATTGAAATTGTGTTACCTGATGTCTCTCGACAAGTGGGTGGTCAGATTACGAAGCAAGCGAAAGAGAAAAGTCTCCTTGGTCTTCTTGCAGCTCGTACTGAAAAGTCTGAGCAGCTCTGCGGATTTCATGTGAGTTCGTCACTCGAGAGTAACTGTTCATGCAAACTTCTGGCAGATGGCGCAGATTGGAAGAATGAATTCTGGACTTTTGACGCTCAGTATCTTGATGTGCTTGCGAGGACGCTGGAATTTCTTTTTCAGTGTTCGTCTGGGAAAATGTGTGTTCGGGCGTACTGGAACGGAAAGCCTAACGAGAAATGGGCGCACATCAAGGATGTGAGTCTTAATCTCATTGATTTCCTAACCGTCGTTCGTTCAAACTCAGTCAGCACTCATTCACGTTATCAAGTGTCACCAACGCACAAAAAATTAAATCAATGATAGCTCCCCGCGCATTTTGCGTGCGGGAGAGTTTACGTTGCGGCGGGTCCCGCTTTTGCGGGATCCTCGATTCGACCACGATCCCGCCAGGGCGGGATCTGTCGAATCGGGATTAGCCGCAATCGTTAGGTTGCGGAATCGTTCCATCGAACAAGGCAGTCAATGACAAGAGCTCTGGTCTTTCCAAAGGGGGTTCGTTTTCCCGTTGCAGATGAAATACCTAATAATGATCTCAAGGTGAGCCTTCTCGACAGAATCGCAAGTGCAGACATTCGCGAAGGGTATGTTCTGGCTACGAGTGAAAACCCAAACTACCCCTATTACGCCGAAATCAATGTCAGTGCCCCACAAGTCTGGAAAGTCTTCAAAGATTTAAGTCACCAGCTTCTTCCTGAGGAGGTTGGTACTATTCTTGGCGAGAAGGACCAGGAGAAAGATCAACTCTTTCTAGGGCCATATTCGAGCCGGGAAGCTCTTCTAAACATACTCGGTAAATATGAGTTTGAACTTGCGAATGACGGATTCATACAATTCGGACTGATTCACCAAGTTGAGGGGAAGACGGAAGAAGTGTTTGTTGAGCCCTCAAAACACTTTTGCATTTGGACAAGCAACGATATGTCCTTCAGGAACGCAATGCAAGTACATGATATTCCTGAGCAAGACAAGTTGTCTTTCATTGATGAATACCCGCGGGTAACACTTGCGGAATACGAGGGAGCAACGAGACACCACTGGGAAGTGCTGAAAGAGTTGAAGGAGCTTTGTGTGCAATTGTCGCAACGATGAACCGTCCGCAACCTAACCAGCAGCTCCCGACAGAAGGTAAAGCACGTCGGGTCTTCGACAACACGTCCGAAATAGCGCATTTGTTCTTTGAAAGTCGAATTATTTTTGAGGCAAACTTTAGAAGTCAGTAAATAAAAACTTTGATCGGCGTTTCTTGACGTTATTTCTATAAATGAGGCGACAAAATGCCATATAGAATCAGTTACAATCCAGAAACAGGTTTTGTTGAAGCGAAGGTTCAAGGAGCTATAAGTTTCAACGAAATTAAAGAGATCTATTCTAAGTACGTACAAACGACTATGGAGAACGAGTCTTTTCTCTATCTCGCCGATTATCGTGAGGCAATATTGGACTTGTCAACGATGGAACTTTATGATTTGCCCACCATACTAGCAGATATAGTTGCTCCGTTGGGGATTAATGTTCACAAACTCAGGAGAGCAGTTGTTATAGCAAAAGGCTTGAAAGATAAGCGATTAGGAGACTATCGTTTTTATGAAACCGTAACACTAAATCGCTGGCAACACACGAAGTTGTTTGAAGACTTGGACGAAGCAAAACAATGGCTTTCTGAAAAATAACATTGTCGAAGAGAGTGCACGGTTAACAAATTCTGTTTTTAGTGATTGCCAAGGATTAAGTTGTGTGTAAAAATTTATCGTATTGGCTATGGCATCTCTTTTTGTCAACGAGTCTTAAGGCAGGGAGCCGCCGGACACAGCGTGCACCTGACGTGTGGATTCTGCGGCATTTTCAACCTTTTATCTGGCTTCGAGTTTTTCCTGCTCTCAAAGAGAGTCCACGACCGCCCACACGCAGGTAACGCAAACAGTTGGCTGGCGGCAAATTGTGTTCAACTAATCTTGACACTATATGAACCTGCAAATATTTGCGATCTGTAACGTTGGCGGTATGCAAAATGGTCGAATGTTCATCTCCGACATTTTTGACACCATATCCTTTGACAAGTTTCCCGTGACGGGCGAATTCCCCAAGAAAAGAGTCCCGCCAAGACAAACGGTTCCGGCGGGCAGGCAAATCAGGAGCACCACAACATGACAATAACTCTTGACAAATTCCTCGCGCAGCGTAAACTTCTCCGCAATGAGAAAGTTCGTATGCAAAGCAAGAAGAATAGCGCCGGGGAGAATCAGTTCGGCGTTCGGCTTGTCGACATCCGGAAATTTGCCGGTATGTTTTGTATTCTGTCAGCGCTAATATGTCTGACGCCCGCCGTGTACGCTCAACCTGACGTACGTAATGACTATCCACCAATGGGGCTGGGGATGGCCGTGCCGAAGTTCTATGACAATCGCGTTGTGTATTTCTACGGCAATCCCAACCTGGAAAAACCGGTCTCCGATCACATGCCGACCGACAGCCTGGTATTTGAACGGCGCGAAACGGGGTTTGAGATCACTTCGGCGCCGCCGTGGTTCGTCCCCGCGCATCTCAAGCTCGATTACGACATTCTGTTTCTTCGAGTTGTTTCCATTCATTCCGATTTTGTTGAGGTCATTGTCAATGAGCTCAATGGACACACTGCGTTCATGGATCGGTTCAAGAGTGATTTGCGGTATTGGCCGGAGTTCTTGTTAACAATCAATAGCGTGGAGCCGTTGTTTCCGCAGGATTATCCTGTTCGGATAAAGCCGCTATCCCATGCTTCGCTTGTTTCGACACGCTATGCTTTCTTGAAGCCGCTGAGGATTTCCAGTCAATGGATGGAGGTGGAATTGCTGGATGAGAACTTCCAACCTCAGGGGAAAGGGTGGATCCAATGGCAGGAAAATGGTAAAATATTAATTACCTACTCGCTGTTGAGTTGATTTTCAGAGAGAATCCTCTATTGACAAACAGTTTGTGAGTTCCTGTAATATGTGGATAGGCCTACGGCTGGCAGAGTCAAATGCGTTCTTTGACGCAATAGGCTTTTTGCCACGTCGGGCATCAAATCAACACGAAAGCGGCGGCAGTCCTTAACAACACTCACGGCGATTCCACGCAAAACAAAACCGAGAAGGAGAGCCCGAATAGGAGCAAGCATGCGTTTCAAGCAGGTCCTTGAATGTTCCCGACTGATTCTTACAAATACTTGCTCAAATGAGCCAAAAACTTCTCCGTTGCCCCGATTCTCTCATGAACAAAGGTTGCCGCAATTCTCCCCGCCTCTCTTCTCTTCCCCTCATTCTCGAATAACCTCTTCAACGACGTGAAGAGGGAGTCGGAATCCTGCACAACAAATCCTCCACCTGATTCTGCAAGCGTCACTGCTTCCTGCGAGTTTGCATGACGGGGCCCGTACACCACGGGAATTCCGTACACGGCGGCTTCCAACACGTTGTGAACGTTCTGCTTGAAACTTCCGCCGATGAACGCAACATCGGCGTATGTATAAAGTGTAAGGAGTATGCCGATGCTGTCTACGATGACAACATCCTCATTGCTGTAATCATTCAACGCGGAAAAACGGATGAACGAGGCTTTCCCTTGCAGCTCCGCTTCAAGTTCCTCCAAATGCTCAATGGTTGGCTCGTGAGGCACAATGATGAGCAGGAAATTCTGCATCGTTTGTCGCAGTCGCAAGAAACCGGTCAGCAACACCTCCTCATCTTCCGGCCACGTGCTGCCTGCCAGGAGTACGCGCTTGCCGCGAAGCACAGGCTCCGCAATCACATGCCGCTTCTTCGCTTCCGCACTTCTGATGCTTACCTGATCGTAGCGCGTATCGCCGATTGCTTGAATGGCAGGATGCGTGAGAGAGAAGATCTTGAAGGCTTCGGCATCCTGTTCCGATACGGTGAGAATGCTATCAATTGCATTATAGATGAAGTAGTGGAACGTCCGCACAAGCGGAAAGCGGCGTTGTGTATTCTGCCGCATTGTAGCGTTGGCGATGAGAACAGGAATGTTGCGGCGTTGTAATTCCCAAATGTGATTGGGCCAGACGTCGTAACGGATGATGACGGCAACATCGGGACGTGTCAGGTCGAGAAAGCGTCTGGCATTTGCCCGTGTGTCGAACGGAATGTAGCTGATCACATCGGCAAGCGGATATTTCCGGGAATGTTCGAATCCTGACGGGGAGAAAAATGTTGCGATGATGCGGATGTCGGGATGGCGGTGCTTCAGTTCTGCAATAATCGGTTTCGCCTGTTCAAACTCGCCCATCGACGATGCATGAAACCACACACGCCTTCCGCCCGCCAGCTTCCCGGTGACTTGCTTTTCAAGCATCGCGAAAAGATCACGCCGTCCCTGAATACCCCGTCTGACCTTTCTGTTGAAGAGGCCGAGAATTCTGACAACAACCCACATCATCGGCAGGGCGAGCAGGCTGTACGCAGTGTGCCAGATGGTTTTCATTGCGTGTGCGTTTGCAGAAGTCTGTTGGCGGATGCGATAACCTGCGCCGCGGAAATATCATTCATACACTTAAAATGTCCTTTGGGGCAATTCGGAAGCCCGATGTGCGTACAGGGGCGGCATGCCAATTCAGCATTCTCGATAACTTCGTTCTCGGTCCCGAAAGGGAAGAAGCCTAACTCTTTCACCGTCGGTCCGAAGAGTGCAACGACGTGTCGCTTGCGAGCCGCCGCAATGTGCATCAATCCGGAGTCGTTTGTGATAACAATCGAGCAACGATCCATCATCGCCGCCGTTTCGCGCAACGAGATCTTCCCGGCAAGATTCAGAATCCCCGCTTGCGGATTTCGTTCTCGAATAAGATCGGCGATGGTATTGCACCGTTCCGCCTCATCTCCGGAACCGAAAAGAACGACAGGGCGCTGCCGCCCGATGCTCAACGCCGCCGTGGTTTCTGCAAAGCGTTCCTTCAGCCACATCTTGTTGTGATGTTTGGCTGAAGGGCAAATGCCGATGAACTGTTCCTGCCCGAATCCGCCTTCGCGAATCAAGTGTTCTGTTCGTTGCCGGTCGTCTTCCGAAATGAAGATCTCCAGTCCCTTTCCGTCATCTTCAATCCCGAACGGGCGAAGCGGTTCAAGATAACGGAGCGCAACGCCGGGGCTGCCGCCAAATCGTTCATACACGTTCAGCTTGAACTTGACAAGCAGGAACTGTGCGAGTTTTCTTTTGTTGATTCGGACGACGCGTGAAGCGCCGAAGCGGAGAAATCGGCTTCGTAGACTATCGTGAATGTCGATGATGAGATCGTAATCGTTTTCTCCGATCGTGCGCATGAGTTTTCGCACGTCGCCGAACCTGCCGTGTTTCGGGAATGTGATGACATTCGAGATGTTCGGGTTCAAACGGATGAGGTCGGCGAATTCCTCCTTCACACAGTAGTCAAGCCGGTTTGCAGGAAAGCGGCTGCGCAACACGCGGACGAGCAGCGATGACAGCACGATATCGCCGATGGAACTTAATCGAATGACGAGTGTTTTATGTAGTACATCTGTCATGCTGCGTATCATTCTACCAAAATCGATTTGCAATTGCAATGAACAAAGCCGCGACGGTGTGTTTGATTTTGAGAATCAAAGCGCCTACATTGACGCAGCATGTGAAATGCACAGGTGTTGTCCGAACTTCGTGAGAGGAATTCTATGGGTCGTCCCGCCACGCTTGGCGAATTGAAAGCAAGCGGTTACAACGTGCAATCGGTGAAAGAAGAGTTGCGTGCCAACCTGATTCGCAAGCTCAACAACAAAGAACCGTTATTTCCCGGCATCATCGGTTATGAGAAGACAGTAATTCCGGCGATCGTAAATGCCATTCTCGCGAAGCACGATTTGATTTTGCTCGGGCTGCGCGGACAGGCAAAGTCGCGCATCGTACGTTCCTTGCCGGGTTTGCTGG
Organism: Bacteroidota bacterium; assembly: GCA_019637975.1. Lineage (NCBI taxonomy): Bacteria > Pseudomonadati > Bacteroidota > Bacteroidota bacterium. The sequence continues at coordinate 6,843 of JAHBUR010000006.1, forward strand.
ATGAATACATTCCGGTTGTGCGTGGAAGCGAAATCAACGACGATCCGTTTCATCCCGTCAGCAAGCATGCCGTCGATCTCGTGAACGAGATGGGCGAAGCAACTCCCATTGAGTGGCTGCACCGCGACCAACGGTATGGAGAAAAACTCGCAACGCCCGACGTCACGATTGCCGATCTGATCGGCGACATCGATCCCATCAAAGCCGCGGCGAAGCGCCTGCATTACTCGCATGAAGGCGCGATTCATTTCGGTATTGTCCCCCGTTGCAACCGCGGGATCTTTGCCATCAACGAACTTCCCGATTTGCAGCCGCGTATTCAGGTCGGACTCTTCAATATTCTTGAGGAGAAGGACATTCAGATTCGCGGATTCAATATCCGCATTCCGATGGATATTATGTTAGTGTTCACGGCGAACCCGGAAGATTATACAAACCGCGGCAACATCATCACGCCGCTGAAGGATCGTATTGATTCACAGATTCTGACGCACTATCCCCGCTCACTTGAAGAGGCGATCGGCATTACCGAGCAAGAGGCGCATATCAAACGTGATGGTCGGGAAGTGCGGATACCCCAGTTCTTCAGAGAGATTGTCGAACAGATCGCGTTCGAAGCACGCAGAAGTGAGTTCGTCGATCAGAAATCCGGCGTCAGCGCACGACTGACAATCGCGGCGATGGAAAATCTCGTGAGTAACGCCGAACGCCGCGCAATTACGGTTGGCGATAACGTGATCGTGCCGCGCATCTGCGATCTTCCGCACGTTCTTCCCGGCATGACCGGGAAAGTGGAATTGGTGTTCGAGGGCGAACAGGAAGGCTCCGTGAAAGTGAGCAAGGCGTTGGTGGGAAAAGCTGTACGGGAAACATTCAAGAAGTATTTTCCCGACCCGCTGCGGAAGCGTCCGACCCGTCCGCAGAGTGCCGAGGGAGGCCGGCAACATGTTGAGGATGGAGAGTACGGGAAGATCACCCTCTGGTTCGAATCGGGCAACAAAATTGAAATCTCCGATGACATGCCGGCGGAACAATACTTCCGGGAGCTAGACAAGGTCAAAGGCCTGCGCGAGTTGACAAGAAAACACATGCCCGATCTTGAAGAGAAGTACGAGTTGCCTTCTGTCATGGAGTTTGTGCTTGACGGATTGCATCAGAATTCAAAGATTGCGAAGGACGAAGTTGATCACATGACGTCGTATAAGGATATGGTGGGAAGTATCTTTTCGGGGCCGGGACGAGGTTTTGAGGAGGATTGATGCGTTTCCGCTATTCACAATGGACGCCGCAATCCCGGACTGACGAACAACGTCTCCAGCAGATGGTGTCGTTGTTCAGCTACCTGATCGTACAGACGAGCGGCGATGTTGAAGAGGCGCTGGAATGGCTCCGCCAGCTTGCTGAAGAATACGGATTGTTCGATGAGACCATGTCGATGGATGATCTCATCGACAAGCTGCGCGAGATGGGCATCATCGAAGATGTGAATGATACTCCGACGCTCACCACGAAGGGAATCCAGCGAATCCGGCAGGATGCGTTGAAAGAAATTTTCACGTCATTAAAGAAATCCCCCACCGGCTCGCATGAGACACCGTACACAGGCAGCGGGGTCGACCGCTTAAGCGAGACGAAGAAATTCACCTTCGGCGATCAGCCCACGAACATTGATCTTACATCAACTCTCTCCAACGCTTTCAAGCGTGACGGAATTGATGACTTTACGCTGAAGGAAGAGGACTTCGAAGTCTACGAAACCGAGCATCAGACGACTTGCGCGACGATTCTGATGATCGATATCAGCCACAGCATGATTTTGTACGGTGAAGATCGCATCACACCGGCCAAGCAAGTGGCGCTTGCGCTTTCCGAACTCATCATGACGAGATTTCCGAAAGATTATCTTGCCATGATCACGTTCGGGGATGATGCCCAACTCGTAAGCATTAATGAGTTGCCGTTTCTGAATGTCGGGCCGTATCATACGAACACGCGTGCCGGGTTGCAGCTTGCGCGGCAATTGCTTCGCAAATGCGGCAATGCCAACAAGCAAATCTTTATGGTCACGGATGGAAAACCATCCGCCATCTTTACTGAATCGGGCAAGCTCTACAAGAATTCCTTCGGCCTCGATCCCAAAATCGTGAACAAGACGCTCGATGAAGCGGTAGCGTGCCGAAGGGAGAAAATTCCCATTACCACATTCATGGTTGCCCGCGATCCATATCTTATCAACTTCGTTGAAGAACTCACTAAAGCAAATCAGGGACGAGCATACTACTCATCCCTGAATAACCTCGGCGAGTTTGTGTTTGTGGATTACATTCGCAATCGGAAAAAGAAGTTCACCTCCCGATAATCATTTCAGCAAGAACATCCGGCGTACCTGCGCGAACGTGGTCGTTTGGGGTATGTAGAAATATTCGCCGCTTGCCAGTTCCCCAGCATCAAAACTCGTTTCACACCTTCCCGCCTTCAACTTTTTCAAGCACCCTTCGATTGAAGGATGGAAACGCATGCAATCCTTCCGAACTAAGATACTCCAAACAGAACAAGACCCGAGAGAACGTCGGGTCTTGTTGCGCTTGGATCACGTGAGCTTTTCTTTGCGTCGAGGGGGTACAACTTCCATCCCTTACTGCACCAGCGTTCCGTTCCACGTGCCGTTTGCTTGTCCGCTTGTGTTGATTGTCGAGCCGCTGACGGTTGTTCCGCTTCCGCTGATTGTGCCTGATGCAACAACGAGGTTCGCACGTGCAGGATCGACAATGGTCACGTTCAAGCCCTGAACGGTACCGGCAAACGGGAACGATCCGTTCTGGTTAATAATGAATGCCACTCCTGAGATGGTTGCTCCGGAGATGAGCATGTTAAACGGTCCGTGGTCGCCGTTGCTTACCGAGAATGACCCCGTGTACACCTTGACCGGACTGTTGGTTGTCGATACTGCTACTGTGAAGATTCCCGTTCCGTTCGGCCCCGTGCATGTACCCGAGATTTGTCCGCCGCTGAACCGTCCTGCAAATGTGTACCCGCCGCCCGTGGCGTAGAGGCTGTCGTTGACTGTGTTGTACGTACCGCTGAGCGTGATTGAACCTCCTGCCGCAGGACGGAACACGCCCGTGACCGGAAGGATATCCATCGCCTTTGCAAGACCGACATTGACCGTAACAGCACCGCCGCCTGCCTGATCGGCCAGCGTTCCGACGTAAGACCCGCGGCGATCGGGAGTATTGTCGGGATTGTTGTTTGCCGGATTGTTTTCGTCCTTCTTGCAGCCGCTGATGACAGCCGCAACGATGAACAGGGCAGCAAAGAACAGGTTGAATCGTTTCATGGGGTTCCCTTAATGTTGTGTGTGGAGTTGTGACGGTTTGTTAACAACAAGGTACGCAGCGACGCGAGGCGGGACAATCGAACAAATGTGTGAATTGACGCGAAAACCAGTCCGAAGGAGAAGCCGGACTCACACGTTCGTGGGGGATTGTACTGATGAAGAGTAACTACGCAGGCTATTTTTGAAGGTACTTCACGACTGCTTCGGTGCGCGAACGGACATGGAGTTTTTCGTAGATCTTGTGAATATGCGAGCGAACCGTCTCAACGCCGATGAAGAGATTGTCGGCAATCTCTTTGTAGCGGAACCCCTTTGCCAGCTCAGCGAGAATTTCTTCCTCCCGCGGCGTAAGGTTTTCCTGCTCGGATTTCGAGCGCCCCTGTTGATGGAATGTCTGCACAACTTTTCGCGCAATGGTGCTGGACATCGGTGATCCGCCGGCATGCACTTCCATGATTGCTTCAAGCAGTTTCGCGGGCGGCGTGCGTTTCAGCAGGTAACCGCTTGCTCCGGCCTGCAATGACTCGAAAATATTCTCGGCGTCTTCGTACACCGTGTGCATGATGATTTGGGTGGAGGGCGAAATCGCTTTCAACTTTCGAACACACTGGATGCCGCTCATGTTCGGCAGGTTGATGTCCATCAGGACGACATCCGGCTTTACCGCACTGAAGCTCGCGAGAGCCGCCTCGGCATTTGGGTGCGCGCTGACGCAACGAAACCCGTCCGACCCGTTGATGAGCGTTGAAAGTCCGTCCCGAATGCCATCGATGTCCTCTACAATTGCAACTTTGATTGTCATAAACTCAATGTATGAAATGGAACATAGCTATCCCTCACACGTTCGTGTGAAATTCTCAAGATTCTGTACGAATTGCGGAGAAACTGAAACGAATCTTCACAATCGTTCCCTTTGCGGGTTGTGAGTGGATTTCAAACCTTCCCCCGATTTCTTCTATACGCCTCTTCATGTTGGTGATGCCGTTGCTGAAGCGGCTGACTGTTTCCATTGAAAACCCTTTCCCGTCATCCTGTATCGAGAGTTCAAAGGACTCTTCATCGGCGCAAAGCCCGATTCTCACGGTAGTGGCCCCGGCGTACTTCAGTACGTTGGTGAGAGCTTCTTTGATGACGAGAAACGTGTTGTGGCGAACTTCTGCTGTCAACGGCAGCGGCGGAATCACGCCCGGAAAATCAAACCGGCACTTTACCTGTGTGAGTTCGAAGTAGCGCTCCACATATTCGGCGATGTATGCCGCGAGGCTGTCGAGCGTATCGTTCTTCGGATTGACAGCCCAGACGATTTCATCGAGATTGCCGACAACGTGTCGCGCCGTGTCGGAAATTTTTTGGATGGTTGCCTGTGCCTCATGTGACAACGACAACCCTCTTTTTGCAATTTCGCTCAAGACAGAGATACTGGTGAGACTTGCGCCCAGCTCATCGTGCATCGTGCGCGAGATGCGTGCCCGCTCGCGTTCCAGTGCCCGTTCTTGCTCAAGCAGCGCAAGACGCTGCCGGATTTTGCGCAGTTCGTAGTATCGGACGCCGCCGCCGAATGTTCCCAGTAGGACCATTACTGCAATTCCCCTGAACCACCACGTCATCCAAAACGGAGGGACAATTTCAATCCTCACCGCGAGCGGAGTGTCCGCCCACACTCCGTCGTTGTTGGATGCCTTGATCAGCAACGAATAGGTTCCCGGATCGAGGTTGGTGTAGAATGCCTCGCGACGCGTTCCTGCTTCAGTCCAATTGTCATCATGTCCCTCGAGCTTGTACGCATAACGGTTGCGGTGCGGGTATGTAAACTCAAGTCCGGCAAACCGCACCGACCAGACTTTTTGCTCGAAAGGGATCGTAAGCGACTTCATCGTCGAAATATCCCGTTCGAATTTCACAGGTTCGCCATAAAAAGAAAGGCCCGTCAGTGCTATGGTCGGTGCGTTCGGATTATCGTGAAGCGAATCGGGCGAGAAGAACAGTAGCCCGGTCATGCCGAAGTACAACGTCCCGGCACTGTCTATCGCATTCATTCCCATCCCGAACTCGTTCCACAAAAGGCCGTCGTCAACTGTGTAGTTGCGTATGCGGATGGTTCCATCGGGAGCCCGCCGTGCACTTGTTAGGCCGCGGTTTGTTCCGATCCATACCGAATTGTTCCGGTCGGGTTGAATACACCAGATTTTTTCATTCGGCATTCCGTCACGAATTCCGAAGAAGTGGGTTTGTCGCGTCGTGGCGTCGTGAACATACAAGCCGGACTGCGAGCCAATCCAGAGAGTCGAAGGTCCCTCAAGCGCAAGCGAAAGAATCGGCACTTGAGGAATATTCACTGGACTTCCGGCAGCGTCTGTCATCAACCGGACTGTTGCATCACGAAGATTGCACAGGAGAAGTCCGCCGTTCGTCCCGATCCACACATTCTCTCCCTCCTCCATCAATGTCGAGATTGATGCGGATTCCGGAACAAGTGCTTGCCGCCGCAAGGCAAACAGCGTTCGTACAAACACCCGCCGTTTCGGATCAACCTCGAAAACGCTGTCGGATGAAACGCAGATGACGGTTCCGGTCGCGCTGCGGATGAGCAAACGGTAGACATCGTTTGTCGCGTGTCCGGCAACGACAAGCTCTTCGGCCTTGTTACGATTCGTGTTGTAGAGATAGACAACGCGATTGGCAATGAGGCACACTGTCGAGTCATCCAACACATACACGCGCCTCGTGTTATGTGCATATCGCGTTGATGTGTCGCTCGGAATGTAGTTGTGATGCATTACAATACCGTTTGCGCGGTCAATCGTGGTAAGACCCCCACCGGCTATCCAGAGGCGATTCCTGCGGTCAACGGCCAGCGCCCACACGAGGCTGCTGGGAATTTGCCGGGGCAGGCGGGGATGATTGTAAAAAGAAAAGAACCTTCGGGGCTTGAGGTCAAGCTTGCACACTCCCTGGTCACGTATCCCGACCCAGAGATTATGAGAATGATCTTCCGTAATCGTGAGAACGGCGCCGGGCATCACGCTCGACGCATCGGTCGGGTCATGAACGTACACGGCCATGCTGTTGTTGCGTGAATGATAGGCCGCAAGGCCGATGTCCATTCCGATCCAGAGCATGCCCTTGCTGTCTCTGAACAATGCGGTCACGGAAGCATTTCGCAAGAGCGGTTGACTACCGGAAAATAATTCGGGTGTCAACGATCCGTTGACATACTGCAACAATCCTCTGCCCGTTCCAATGAGCAGCACGTTTGGGTTCAGATCGAAGAGCAAACACTGCGCTTGCTGATCGGCGCCGAATGCGGCAAGACGCTTCGTTATTTTACTCTTTCCGTCATACAGCAAAAGGTGGTCGTTCGTAGCGATGTACGCATCGCCGTTTTCCAGAGGCACGACACCGGCGACCTCGACGTCCGGCGATCGTCCCCTTCTCGATATCGAAAAGGAATCCACAAGGGCGAAAGAGCGTGAGTTGGTATCAAATCTCACCACGCCAATTCCGCTGATGCCGAAGAGCATGGAGCCATCCTGCAATCGCGTGAGATGAAGTGCGCTCAAGCGAGCGACGCGTTGCGTGAGGGACACCGGCGGAGTAAACAACTCTCCCGACCCCGTAACAGGGTCAAAGAGAATCAAGCCGACGTCTGTGCTGAGCCAGAATGTTGAATCGCTGTTCTCAATGCATGAATAAAAGTATACCGGCTGGACCGGGATACCCGTGATGCTTGCAAAGGATTTGAATTCGATCCCGTCAAACCGATCAAATCCCCCTGCTGTTCCGAACCAGAGAAATCCGGTCTTGTCTTGATGGACGAAACCGATCGAGCCTTGCGACAGCCCCTCGTTTACAGTCCAGCGTTGAAAGCGGAAAAATTGTTCAGGCGGGGAAAGTGGAAAGATGGTTCGTGAAGAACTATACGCCTCAGCGCACAGCAGCAACAAAAGAAGGACGTGAAGGTGCGTGGTGCGTAACATAAGTGATCAGCCGTTTTTCCCTTGCAAGAGAGAATTCTGTTACCAAACTATCGCAAATGAAATGGAAAATCAAGCCGTTCGATTTTCCACGGTACTTTTCTCTGTCGATTGTCACCACAGAGTTATATATATTATCTGACAATGAAGCAGAACTTTCCGATGCGCTATTCCTTTACCCTTTTCGTACTCCATTTGATTTTTTGCGGAGATGTGTTCGGGCAAATCTCGGAAACGGAACTGCATCCCCTTCCGCGACACGCGACGGCAGAAGAACATGCGATTGCTCCGCTCTACGTACCGCCGCCTGCTGTTCGCATTCTCCCTCCATCAAGACCCGTCCGCACGATGGCGGAGTTCGAGGAACTTGAGGGTATCATCGTCCGATGGGCGTACAACACACAGAATCTTCTGCTGAGTCAGATTGTTGATGCTGCACAGGATGAAGGCATGGTCTGGATCATCACAAGACCGGGAACTTCCGACTCCACCAATATCAAATCGTATCTCACCTCAAGAAGCATTCCGCTAACGAATATCGAGTTCCTTTCCATCAGCACGAACAGCATCTGGTCACGCGACTACGGCCCGTGGTGCGTGTACGACACTGATACGGACTCGATGGCGATCGTCGACTTCCGCTACAACCGTCCCCGCCCGCAGGATGACGCTGTTCCGGTCGCTCTTGCGCAATTGTGGAACCTGCCGCTGTATCAAACTGTAACGATGCCGGACAGTCTTTCCCACACAGGCGGAAACTACATGGTGGATGGATCGGGAAGGGGCTTCGCTTCGAAGTTGATTTATTTCGAGAACAGGCTGCAGTCGATGGATCGCATCGACAGCATTCTGTTGCGGTATAACGGCATCTCGTCATTTATAACAATGGATACGCTGCTGTACGACGGCATTCACCACATTGATATGCACATGAAGTTGTTGGATGAAGAGACGATTCTTGTGGGTCAGTATCCGGTGAACGTGTCGGACTATCAACGTATTGAGAATACTGTCAACTATCTCAGCACCCTCACGAACAGCTACGGACGGCCCTACCGGATTATCCGCATTCCAATGCCTGCCGACGCATCCGGCAGATATCCGCCACAGTCATACTATCTCACGTACGTGAACGCGCTGATTGTGAACAAGACTGTTCTTGTACCGGTGTACAACCTGCCGACTGATGCAGCCGCGTTACAGATTTGGCGCGAAGCGTTGCCGGGATACCGCATTCTCGGTTTTGATTGCAACGCCATCATTCCGCAGTCCGGCGCAATACATTGCATTACGAAGGAAATCGGCGTCCGTGAGCCAATGCGCATCAGGCACAAGCGTCTGTGGGAGGTGGCTGATACGACGAACTCATATCGTATTGAAGGAACAGTCCGCGTACGAAGCGGCGTGGATTCCGTGTTTTTGTTTTGGCGTGCCGACTCGACTGCCGGGTTCACACGCGCGCAAATGACGGATACAGGCGGCGTGTACGTTGCTCAGATTCCAGCGCAAACGGCGGGGAGCCGGGTTTCGTACTTCATAGAAGCGACATCATTTTCGGGGCGGCGATCAACATTTCCGTTTGTCGGCGAAGCCGGGGCGTTTACCTTTACTGTCAAGTCATCTCCAACGTCAGTACCGCTCGAAGTCGCCGGCCGATTTCGTCTCGACAACAACTACCCGAATCCGTTCAATCCTTCAACAACAATCCGCTTCGAGATTCCTGCGTCGGGAATCGTGACCCTGAAGGTGTTGGATGTGTTGGGAAGGGAGGCAGCAACGCTGGTCGAACGAATGCTTGAGTCGGGAAGTCATACAGCGGCGTTTGACGCCTCTCGTTTTTCAAGCGGTGTCTACTTCTACTCATTGGAATCGGCAGGCCGGAGAATATCGAAGCCGATGCTTCTGTTGAAGTAAATGATGCTTCCATCCCTTTCCTTTTCTTTGTAGATTGGCTTTGTAAACAGTTCCATCCAACCACAAGACAATCCTTGATATGCTATCGTATTCTCTGAGACTCAACTGCGTTATCCTTGTGTCCTTTGTGACCGTCAGTTGCTCGACGGCGCAACAACAGGATGCGTCGCAGGCAACAACCATCACCATCCTCCATACAAACGACATGCACGCGAGTTTCGTGCCTCACGAAGCGACGTGGATGAGAGAAACACCGAAACCAATGGTAGGCGGGTTCAAGGAACTTGAGTTCAAAGTCGACAGTATCAGGAGAGTGAAGCCCGATGTGCTGCTGCTTGATGCGGGAGATGTTATGACCGGGAACCCGATTACCGACCGGATGTACAAAGGGGCTGAAGGGGGCGCTCTCTTTGAGATGATGAATATGATGAAGTACGACGCGTGGGCAATCGGCAATCATGAATTCGACATCTCGCAGGAAAACCTCAGGGCGCTCGTTAGAATCGCGAAGTGTCCGGCGCTTTCCGCAAACCTTGTGAACGACAAGGGAGAGTTTCCGTTCAACAACCGCGAATACATCATTGTCAACATCGGAGGATTGAGAATCGGTATTTTCGGGCTGATTCTGCAGTCGTTGGCCGGCATGGTTCTTCCCGATAACGTGAAGGGCATACGCGTTCTTTCGCCTGTCGAAACCGCGCAAAAGGTTATTGACAAGATAGGAAATGAAACGGATCTGATCATCGCGCTAACGCATCAGGGGGTTGATAATGATTCGATTCTTGCCATGAATGTCCGCGGCCTCGATATCATTGTCGGCGGGCATTCCCACACGCGTCTGACGAAACCCAAGGTGGTGAACAACGTCATCATCGTGCAGGCGGGGCGCTACTGCGAAAATCTCGGCGAGCTTGAAGTGACGGTTGAAGACGGGAAGGTTACGAAGTTCAACGGCAAGCTCATTCAATTATGGCCGGGGGAGAACCGTCCCGCGACACGACTCTCCGCCCTTGTTGACTCGATGCAGCGGGAAATCGAAATGGAATACAATGAAGTGATTGCGCATCTCGCTATCGATTGGACAAGGCAACGCGGCGACAGCAATATCGGGCAGTTCATTACCGATGCGCAGCGCGATGCGGCCCTGGCAGATGTTGCGTTCATGAACGTCAGCGGCATTCGTTCGAATGTGTCCGCAGGTCCGTTGACAAAGCAGACACTGTTTCAGGTCCTGCCGTTCAGGAACATGCTCACCACGTTTCAACTCAGCGGCAAACAGTTGAAGAAAGTTGTCCTTCACAGCATGAAGGCGGAGGAATCGCTTGTGTTTTCAGGCATCGAAGCGGCAATCCGGAAACTGCCGAACGGAATATTCGAGCTTGAATCGATGCGGATCGGAGGTAAGCCCGTGGATGATGAACGGATGTACAATTGTGCTATGAACGACTTTATGGCGGGGCAATCGAAAAAGTACCTCGGACTCGAAATAGACAAGCCGATTTACTCAAAGCACACGATATTCAAGGTTATCGAGAACGCCGCACGCGAAGCAAAGACCATTGCCAACATCACCGAAAAACGCATTCAGATCATTCAATAACACGAACACGGAACAGCGCATGAGTACAAGCAACTTTCCTGTTGTCATTCTAACGGCACGCCCGGCGGCCGGAAAATCCGAAGTGATCGACTACCTGAAGAAATGCAACCCTGCGGAGCGACTGCAACGGTTTCATATCGGGAATGTTGATGAACTGGATGATTTTCTGTATGTGTGGGAGACGTTCGAGATTGATGACATCCTGACGAAGAACGGCAAGCCCCGCATCTGGACGGACGAGAAGTATTGGTTCAAGGATCATTTCATCTGGAATCTCTACATCGAACGGATCAATCTTGAGTACAGAAAGAAGCTCGCCCGCAACCCGACGTACCACGACAACACAACCACGCTTGTCGAGTTTGCCCGCGGCGGTGAGAACGGCATCGAAGAAGCCTTGAACTTTCTGCATGAAGATATTCTGAGCAAGGCATGCATTGTGTACATTCGTGTTGACTATGCCGAATCAGTCCGCAAGAACCACCGCCGGGCACGTCCCGGCGAGGAACATTCCATTCTCCATCATTCTCTTCCCGACGAGAAGATGGAATTCTACTACAAGACAAATGATTGGGAAAAGCTCGAAGCGAGAAACCCGAACTTCATTGAAGTGAAGGGCTTCAAAGTCCCGTACGCCGTATTCGAGAACATGCCGGAGAAAACACTCGACCCGAACCTCATTGGCGAAGAGTTGGAACGCGTGTCAAAGAAGTTGTGGGGGATGAACAGGTAGGCCTGCTTGAAATTCATGTTCCGATTTCCTATCCTGTTGCCGTACCGACTTTCCTCTGACAGATCATGTACTACCGACGAAAAATCCTCCTTGCTTTGCTTGAAGCGTGCGGCGAGTATCACTCTCCGAACATGGCGGTTTAACCGAAGAGACCCTCAACTGAAGGATGACGGGAAAGAGATAATCAGTAAACAGAAATTGTAGGAGAGACCTCAATATGCCAGACATCTTTGACAAATTGAAGGATGGGATTTCCTTCTCACAATCTGAAACAAATGCAATGCTTGCATCCCTTGCCATGACAAATTTGGCTTATTCCCAAGCGTTACTTGCAGCAACCTGCAGACTGATTTCGTTGCTCGAGAAAGAGAAACTGCCAGAGGTGCTATTATCAGAATACTACGACATTGCCAATAGACATTTTGAAGAACTCAGCGTCAACATGGCCTCCCGTTACGGCCAGTAACCTTGGGGGGGGTGAATCAATGGATCAAACGTTGTGATTTATCTCGTCGTCACGCTCGCCGCATTTCTACTCCTACGACCAATCTTTATCTGGTACTGGAAGATCGATGTTCTCATCGTATTGCTACGCGAGATCAAGAACCGTTTGCGGGAACCGGACAAAACTGGGACCTGGCTCTGTGATTTATTGCAGGCGAGAGAATTCTCCCAATATTACGGTTTGTCCGAGTTGCGGGCACAGCAGGTGACGACTTGATAAACGGCAAAGACATCGATGAGTTCTATAAGCGATGGGACATAGAGCTCCCACATGAAGAATCATTTGTAGCATTCCGCAATAGGCTTCAGAAGGTTGTTTGGGCCTTTCTGAGGAACCCCCTCTTTCACAACCCTTTGAATCTGTACAGACAATCGTTGGAGGGAAGGTTTGCCCTTATTAGTGGATTGAAGGGTGACGGCAAGGGCGACATACCGCCATCCATCGAAGCTACTAATACCCTAAGAGAACTCGTACTGATCATGCAGAATCTCTTTTGGGCTATAGGTGATCTGGACGTTGCTATTCAGGACAAAAAGAAGTGGGAAGAGGCATGCCGGTTAATGGTGGAGAACGTTAATACAGTTCTTGATCTCTCACCGGGGATAAGACTTCGAAAGCTTGAATTCACTGGCAAGGGTGTACAATTGTATCCGTTAGGTGTACCGATACTTGATACCGTTGTGGATTCGAATGTTTTATGGCTGGGCCGATTCCCGGATGTCGCGGCAGAGTATAACAAGGCACTTCGAATCCTTGCAACTAACGAGAATGCGTCTTACAGACAGGCATTGGATTGTCTTCGGTACGCGATGGAGAAGCTCCTCAAAATTCTCTTCAAGAATTCACTACCTCTTGAAAAGCAAAAGGAAGAGTTGTTATTATGGATGAAGGAAAAAGGAGTACACTCACAAATTCGCAATAACTTCTGGACGATGCTCAACCAGTTCACAAGTTTTCAAAATTCTGTCGTGAAACACGATAACCAGCCACAATCAGACGATCCCAGAACGTTCACGACTACAGAAGTGGAGTACATGACGTACTTATCCACCACGCTAATGCACTTTGTGATTGAAATTAGTCGTTCCGAATATGATGCTGCACCTAAATGAGTTCAGGCAGGTTGCGACGCAACAATCACTATGTTCCAGAGATGTACCTGAAGCGGTGGAGTGTCGATGGACAGAGGGTTTGGATTTATCGGCTGCTGGTGCCGAGCCAGAATGTGCCCGACTGGAAGCTTCAATCAATTCGCGGGATAGCGTATCACCGTTTCCTTTATGTGAAAATTGCGGCTGGCGGTGAGACGGACGAGTTCGAGCGATGGCTTGAAAAGGAGTATGAAACCCCCGCGGCCGAAGCGTTGGAACTGGCGACCACCGGTCGCCGTCTGACACGCCAACATTGGATGCACCTCATACGATTTGTGGGAGCGCAAGATGTAAGGACTCCAGCACGGCTATATGAAAACATGTTGAGGTGGCGAAGAGACGTACCTAACACGCTTGATGAAATTCTGCGCGATCTGCCAGAGAAAATCGCGGATGCTAAGCGGAAAGGACGTCCCCTAAAACCCGAGGCCAATCCTTTCCCTATTCCACCGATAAAAGTCTCGAAGGAAGTACATCCTGGCGGGGAGAAGATCAGACTGAAGGCTGAGTTGAATGTCGGACGCGAGTTCTGGCTTTGGCAAATGCGACATCTGCTTAAGGGAATCGCGAAAGTGTTATTGCAGCATAAATGGAAAATATTGACGGCACCTGACAACGTTGAGTGGGTAACGAGTGACGATCCCGTGATCCGACTCAACTATGCCTCACCAAAACAGTACGATTTCAAAGGGGGTTGGGGGAGTAAAGGCACGGAGATTTTTCTCCCCCTCTCCCCTAAGCACTTAATCTACACTCAGATTGGAAAACGACCCAATCTGCAGGGAGAAATTCACCCTGATGCCGCTAAGCTTTTTCAGAAGCTGATCGTAGAACACGCTCACCGAATGCTCATCGGCAAGACCATCGATCAACAAGTTCCTCTTCTGAGGGGACGAACCGTTGACCAGGTAGCTTTTGCCCATGAACGGGGAGAGTGGGAGAAATGGCATCGTGAACAAAGCGAGGCCGAACGGGAACAGGTATGATTTGGCTGGGCTGCCACCGGTGCCCGGTTTATCATGGCAGCCCGCCTCATCATTGGCTGGGCTGTCACGGTTTCCCGAACCAATCCGGCACCGTGACAGCAATTCTCTGAATCTGTCTGACTTAGTTCCCCGCATATTCTATTCTCCCTATAACAACTACAACCGCAAGGCCGGAGACCAAATCCTGATTCATGCGACAGACGATTTCGAAGTAACAAAAGTTGATGTTGCAATTTACAACAGCAACGGCGAAACCATCGAGAGTGGGCTTGCAGTCAAGTCAACTGCAGACCCGGATCAATGGATGTATACAGTTGCACTATCCCATGCCGGCGGCGGTCCATTAGCCGTAGTCGCATCTGCTGCGGACAGGCCCGGGAACGTGACCTCACACGCGGAAGCTAACTGAGAATGTTCCCTCTCTCATCACGAATGTGAAAGCAAGAACTCAGGGGTCGGCGTGCGTGCCTGTCGGCGGCCGAACTCCCGGACCCGATGCGCCATAGGATGTTGCTGAACTCCTCAACAGTCTCTCGTCTGCCGGTACATTTCTTTTCCCTGGATGTTGACTTTGCAGATACCTTCGCCTAAATTCGCGCAGGAGAGCAAGAAGAAAAACAGGTGTGGTTTCCCCTCGCGGGAAACAAATCTGGTACTACGCGAGGCCTTCTTCATTCCGACCTCATACGAGAAACCTCTTTTGTGTATCCCGCAAGGGTGAAGTATACACGAAAGAGGTTTCTGCATTTCTGCACAGTCACACAGGAGCATCATATGAAGAGGATCGTTGGCGTAACGCTCTCGCTGATTGTTTCTCTGATCGTCATGGCCGAGCATCGATCGGCCGCGCAAATGTTCAGCGACTCGATTGGTTTCCGACTTTTTGAAGATGACGGGCAAGATTGGAGTCTGAAAGTCCCTCGCGATACGGTGTGGAACCGGTACTCAATTCCGCTCTCCGCCTTCGGAAACGGAAGCGGATTTCTCGATACATCGGTGACGAAGTTCGTCGTGGTTCCCATCGGCGGTGGGGGATTGATCGGTGGGCCGTATGTGGAAGTGGTTGACTGGATTGACCATCTCAGTCTTGCCGATTCCCTGATTGATGATTTTGACGATGGGGATTATTCTGATTGGTTCCTGGATATTGCGACCAACGGAAGCTATCTCCGGGTGACTTCAAGTTCGATCACGCCCGACACATCCGTCCACTGCATGCAACTCGCTCATGGGAATACGATGGGACAGTCGTTTGCAGGATATGTCGAGAAGCGATTTACAGGTTTGTTTCTTGCCCCGACAGATACCCTTCGTCTATGGTTGCGCGGGAAGATCTCCCCGGTTGCCGGCGCGCCCCAGACAACCAACGGAGTTCCCCCGGCGTTTGCTTTACATCAGAACTATCCCAATCCCTTCAACCCGGCGACTACAATCAACTATCAACTGGCAGCGAAAAGCCACGTTACGCTGAAGGTGTTTGATATTCTCGGGCGCGAGGTTGCGATGCTCGTAAACGAGGTTCAATATCCCGGGTTCAAATCCGTCCTGTTCAATGCGAGCGGTGTGGCGAGCGGCGTGTATTTGTATCGTATGGCGACGGAAAGATTCACACAAACGCGTACACTCGTACTGTTCAAATAGGCACCCGGGTGCAGTGAGTCGATTCTCTTCTGATAGTGGAAAGATCGGCTGAAAAAAACCTAACAAACATTGGAGGAATCATATCAAGGCGAAACCTCGGCTACCTGGGCTTTCTTGGGATGTTGGGATTGCTCGGTGCACTGACGGGCATCGATGCACTGTACGGCTTGTTCGGACTTTTCGGGCTGCTCGGGTTCTTCGGATCGTCTCAAGGAAAATAGTATATGCATCTCTCCGTTCCGGGAAGCTACGTCAGCACCATCAACTTGAATGAAAACACGTACTGCCATGAACACGAAGTCTCTCTTCTGTTATCTTGCAGTCGTATACCTCCTTACCCAATTGTCGCAGGGGTGTGCAAGACAGGAAAAGTCCATCGAACAAGAACCGGCAACAAATCAGAAGGCCGCTCAGCAAACAACAGCGCTCCTCAAATTCAAGACAGTCAGTTATGTGGACAAGCACGGCATCGGCATCGAAGCGTTCCGGGTGCTGATTCCGACTGATTGGACTTTTGACGGAGGAATCCGTTGGGTATTGGATAATCCGGGCATGCCTGCGGTGGCAGGCTTCAGGATTACGAGTCCCGATGGTAAAGACGAGGTTGAAACTTTCCCCAACCAATCCTTCTTCTGGACGACGAATCAGATGACACTGCAACTGAAGCCAATCGGATCGAAGTATTTCGGCGCGGAAGTACGTTCGCCGGTAGGGCCGATGGACGCGTTGAGGAAGATCGTTCTCCCACGATTCCGAAGAGGGTACAAAGATCTTCGCATCATCTCCGAACAGCCGCTTCCTGAACTGGCACAAGCGCTGGGTGCCGGACAGAGTCAGCAGGGAATTTCGGCCGGAGCTGACGGCGCGAGCATGCGTGTCGAGTATCCAGCCGGACAAACTATGAGGGAGGAAGAACTGTATGCGGTAGTGGAGTGGTTTTCCTTTCCCGTTCAATCCATGTTCGGCACGCAAACGAATACGATGTGGACGGTGGGTTATATCTTCTCCTTCAAATCTGACAAAGGGAAACTCGACGAACAGTCAAAGCTCTTTCAGACAATCGTCTCATCGTTCAAGCTCAACCCGCAATGGTTCAGCAGGTACAACCAGGTGGTGGAGTATCTGATTAAGCAGCAGATACAACAAATCCACAACATCGGCGAGTTGAGCAGAATCATCAGCCGCACGCACAACGAAATCAGCGATATGATGATGGAGACGTACACCAACCGTCAGAATGTGTACGACAAGATTTCGGAGAACTTCAGCAGAAACATCAGAGGAGTAGACGGCTACTACGATCCCGTGAAGGGGGAAACGGTTGAACTTCCTTCGGGCTACAACGATGGATGGGTGAACGGGCTGGGTGAGTACATTCTTTCGGACAATCCCAACTACAACCCGAACATAGGCTCGAATCAGAATTGGCAGAGGATGGAGAGGAAGTGAGGCCGGACTGAGCAGTCAGGCCTTCTTTGGCTTCACATTCCACATCGCCGTCATCAGCACGCCGCCGAGCAGGGTAAATCCCATCAACACAATAATCCATGCCTGCCAGCCTTCGGGGGTGATGTTGGTTGTGCCCGGAACAGTTCCGTAACTCTGCATGATTGCGCCGATGATCGAGCCTGCAAACAACCCTCCGCCCAGATACTGGCACGCGTCAATCAATCCGGTTGCAAATCCCGCCGCTTTTCTTCCCCCGAAATCCATTGCAGCAGCGCCGCCGAGCAATGAATGCGGCCCGTTGATGAACATCTGAAGGATGATGAGAAAGACGACCGAGAGGATTGGCCCCGGGAAATAGAGAAAAAGAAGCAGCATCACAAAACTCATGAAATACATGAGAGCCGCTGCCGGGCCGCGTCGTGCGCCAAAGATTTTGTCGGATGAAAGACCTGCAAGGAACGATCCCGCCACCGCTGAAATCGGAATCAGGAATGCGCTGACGACATACGTGAACGAATCCGTGCGCATGTTGTATGTTTCCTGCAGGTAGCGGATGTACCACGAATCAACTCCCCACCGGATGACGCCCGTACAAAAATACGCGGCGGCAAGCATCCAGATAATCCTGTTGGTTGCGACTTTGCGGAAGATTTCGCCGAGTCGCAGTGGCGTGGTATCCTCGATGCCGTGCCCGACATCTCCGGTTTCGGCGGGCGGCAAGCCGATATCTTCCGGATTGTTTCTCACAACGAAATAGAAAACTGCCGCAGTTGCGGCGATGAGGATTGCCGGTGCCCAGAAGAGCCACGGCCATGGGGCGTTGGCGACAAGCCAGCCGCCGCCAAGCAGTATTGCCCAGCGGCCGCATTGAATAACAGCGCCGAATATTCCCGTAAATGTTCCCCGCTCGTTCACCCGCATCCAGCTCGCGCAGATTTTTACCAGAGACGGCGCGCCATGAGCCTGGAAAAATCCGAGCAATACGCCCATCCCCACAAAATACGAAAGCGTCCGGACGAACATGCCGAAACCGAGGAGAACGTTGACGGCGACAATGCCGATCGCGCCGATCAACATCATCCTTCGTCCTCCGGCCCGATCGACACGAAGTCCGTTGATAATTTGTCCGGCGGCGTAGGCCCAGAGTGTTGCGTTGATGATAAGCCCCCACTCATCGGCACGCCAGCCGAACTCGGTGGTGAGAGTCTTGTTCGCGACGGAAAGGAAGTTGAAACGTCCCGTGTAGTACGCGGCATACATCAGGCCGAGCGTGAGAAGAACGGGCCTTCTCGCTTTGCGGAAGTCGGAGGAAAGTGGATGTTCGCTGTGCGCGGCGGCAGTCATCAGGAGGCTTTGGCGCTGCCTTCAATCTCATGTGCCAGCAGAAGTTCCTGCGTTCGCTTCCGTTCGGCTCTCGTCAGGAATCCGACGGCGACCAGAATAAAAACGAGAGCCAACCAATCCTGCGTGCCGGGAAATCTTCCGCTGAAGGCGAAGTACGAGACGAGGGTTGCCGCAGTTCCTGCAACAAGCGACGTCAGCCTGTTGACGAGTCCGGCGAAGGTTGCGGTTCGTCCCTTGAACATGAAAATGAAAACGGAAAAGAACGCCACGATACCGTACGCGAAGCCCGCAACTACGGCAAGCGACCACAACGAGTGCGGGCTGGCAATGCTGTTACGGAATGTGACAAGTTCCGCGCTGACATTGTTGAACCATTCCGGTGATTTGAAAAGGATGTAGGTGGCGAGCATCATCGTCAGTGATGCTGCAATCTGCTCGATGGCAAAGAAGCCGTTGTTGTCTAACTTCACGCCTTTCGCCCGTGTGTTCTTGTAATAGTTCATGATGTAAATGCGCAGCGAGTACGCGACAATGTAGCTGCCCAGTATGGCAAGGGCAACAGTGGAGGCCGCGAAGTCGAAATCGTTCGGGCCTACCCAGAAAATGTTTATCGCTGCCGCAATCAAGGCAAAGACGACGGCGATGTTCTCTTCCCAATAGACGCGTTTGGTGAGAATTCCCTGTTTGATCTGCACAGCATCAACAACCCGGCTGATGATGATGACGCTCGCTCGCATAATCACCATCGCCACCATAACAGAGATTGGAAGAAGATACATCATTGTTGTTGTCGGGATGATGACGGCTGTACAGACTCCCGACGGGATGATGTACAGAACCTCGGAAGGAAACCGGAATCTCCCCCAGGAGATCATCTTGTTGGATTTGAGTTTGAACCAACGCAGAATGAGCACAACGGAAAGCGCAACGAGGCTGCCTCCGAATGTGCTGTACACGAGGTACTCGATCTGGTGCATCCCCGGGAAACCGAGTTCCGCTCTGCCTGTGAAATACTTCACGCTGACGCCGGTGATGACGTAGAAAACGAAATAGCCGATACAGAGCTGGATGAGGCGCCCGGTACTTCCTTCTGTTGTTCTGAACATTATACACTCATGAAATGTTGAATGGCGCAGTTACTTGAGGGCTTCCGTCAGAACGCGGCCGCCGCGGCCTGCCGGAAGTTCGATGCCGAGCAATGCGGAAAGCGTCGGCGCAATATCAACCGGGCTGGCTTCGACCGCATACGTGCCCTTGCGAATTCCGGCGCCGACGAAAACAAGAGGAACGTGGGCGTCATATTCGTACGGCTCGCCGTGTGAAGCGCCCGCAGTCCAGTTGCTTTCCGTCCAATAGGGCCTCAGCGCATAGACCACATCCCCGCTGCGGACTTTGTGGAAGCTGCGCTTCAGTTTGTTTTCCACCGGCCCGGTGGCGGCAAGTGCGGACAGTTGGCTGCTGCTGTATGCCGCGGCAATCGGGTGATATGTACGCAGCGAGTCGGCGAGCTCGCTTGCTGCCCACTCGAGCGTTGGAACCTTCATCTGTTGGAATGTCTCCCGATTGAAGTAGATGTTGTTTGCCACGATGGCATCAATCCACTTTGCGTCATTCTGCGGCTCGCCAAATCGTCTCGTAAGAACTCTGGAGCAGAATTCCTTCAGCGAATCAACCCGGACTCGTCCTGCGTCGGCATTCGGATGATGGCGTTTCATGTATTCCGGAATCGGCGCGACGCCGTGATCGGCAGAGAGGACAAACACGCAGTTGCTCAATCCTATTCTCTTCTCAAGAAAGGAAAGAAAATCCGCCAAAATCTGATCCGTCCGTAACGCCATATCCATCACTTCAATACTGTGGGGTCCATACGCATGTCCCACAATGTCGGGGGCGGAGAATCCTACGCACAACAAGTCGGTAAGTCCGCGCTGCCCGAGGTTCTCGGCCTCGATTGCCTTCTTGGCAAATTCGTTCAGAATCTCCGAGCTAAACGGGCTTCTTGCCAACGACCAGTAATACGAGGGGGTGATTTTCGTTGTGTCAAGCCCGTTGATTGTGTGAGGGAAAGTCCTGCCTGAACCATCCTGATCCGTTTCGTAGGGCACGTTATCATCGTCCATGAACCGGTAGGCGGAATCGGGGAGCTTCTTGTTCCAGACTTTTCCGAAGAATGAATCGATGTAGCCCGATCGGTTGAATTGCTTTACCCACGCCGGAAGTTCGTTCGCATAGTAGTTCGAGGAAATGAAAACCGAATCCTTCATCCAATAGACGCCATTGGGCATTTTGCCGCCCATCAGAATGGCGGCCCGGTCCTTGTTCGAAACGGAAACCACTTTCGCATGAAAGCCGTATTTCATACGCAGCTCGTCGCCGAGTGTCGAGCCGATGAAATTGCGGGGCGAGCGGCCCGTACCTTGCGAGCCAATGAGCGCCGCATTCCGATCTTCTACACAGTACATCCATTTCCGGCTGTCGCGGTCGAACCAATCGTTGCCGATGATACCGTTGACATTGCCGTACGTGCCGCTGAGCAACGCGGCATGTCCCGGCCCTGTCGTGTTGATGGCATGTTTGAAACTCGCGTTCGTGAAGTTTGCCCCGTTCTCAAGAAAGTACCTGAACCCGCCCTTGCCGAAATGCTGCCCGAACCGTGTGATGTAATCGTAGCGGAATTGGTCGAGACTGATAACGACGATGAGCTTTGGTGAGGATGCGCGGGCCTGCATAGCTGCTGCAACGCAGAACAGCGTGATGGTGAAAATTCGCTTGACCATTGAATGACTCGTGGCGGAAATGACTGTGAAAAACAGAGTAGGATGTTGGAAAAGTGTAGTGAAAAGTCGTTAGAAAAGAAAGGGAAGATCGTGTTCGGTGAGTTGCATGCTTCCGGCCGTCACATGGCTTGCTTGAAATTCAGCCTCTTTTTCTGCAACTTGATCCCGACGACGAGGAGATGCAGCAGTCATGTTGTTGATCATTCCCGCAATTGAGATTTGCGCTGAACATTGCGTACGCACGGTTGTCGGAGCCGATGGCACGACGTACTCCGACGACCCGGTTCGCACGGTCAAATTGTGGCGTATGGAGAACGCGAAAACGCTGCACGTCACCGATGTCGACGGTGCACTTGCGGGAAAGCCCGTCAATCTGGGGACAGTCGGCGAGATGATCAGGGCTGTGGATATTCCGATTGAAGTGGGGGGCGGGTTCCGGACATTTGATGATGTGTGTGCCGCATTCGAGATCGGCGCGTACCGCGTCCTCATCAGCACCATGCTTATTGAAAGCCCCGACGATGCGAAGCGGGCGCTTGACAGATTCGGTTCAAGTAAAGTGGTTGTCGGGATTGACGCTATTGACGGACTTGCAGCAACTCATGGCTGGCAGCACACATCGGGCTTGTCACCCCTTTCCGTTGCCTTGAACGCGAAAGCACTGGGCTTCAAACGCCTTGTCTATACCGATATCAACAAGCACAGAAACCTCGAAGGCGTGAATCTTGAAGTTCTTCGCCAACTTACCGAGGTAACAGGAATGCGCGTAACATCCGCCGGCGGTATTCGCGGCCTCGATGATTTGCTGAAAGTTCAGGAATTGCAGCAATACGGCGTCGATTCCGTCATTATGGGGCGCTCGTTGTACGAGAACAAATTCTCCTGCCAGGCGCTGTGGCGAATGTGCGAGAAGGAGAATTTTCCCTACACGGCACGGGTTCAATTCTGATTCTATACTATTCCTAACTCTCAGTGTGTCATGGCAAAAGTTGCAATACTTCTCGGAAGCAAATCCGACGAAGCGGTTATGCAGGGATGCGCCGACTATCTTACGAAGTTCGGCATACCGTTCGATTTGAAAGTCTCTTCCGCCCACAGAAATCCCGACGAAACCGCGGAATTCTGCAAGAATGCGGAGAAGAACGGCTATTCAATAATTGTTGCCGCGGCGGGCATGGCGGCGCATTTGCCCGGCGTCGCCGCATCGCATGCTACAATCCCCGTTATCGGAGTTCCGCTGGAGGGTTCGGCGTTGAACGGCGTTGATGCACTCTATTCAATTGTGCAGATGCCCGCCGGAATTCCCGTTGCCACAGTTGCCATCGGAAGCGCGGGGGCAAAGAATGCAGCCGTGCTTGCGGCCGAAATTCTCGCACTGCACGATTCGTCGATCAAGCAAAAGCTGATTGAATTCAGAAAGCAAGGGGCGAAGTTCTGATCGCCCGCCACGTCAACACCTCTACAGGCCAGCCATGAAGTTTCTCGTCATCGGCCACATGTGTCTCGATGTCATTCATCCTGTTGATGAACCCGAAGTGCAAAGCTACGGCGGGATCTACTACTCGATTGCCACGCTTGCGTCCCTTCTTGGCGAGAATGATCGCATCATTCCTGTTTTCGGAGTGAACAAGAATCACTATGAGCCGCTCATTCAACATCTGAAACAATTTCCGAATGTCGATACCTTGGCGATTTTTCAGTTTGATGAACCGACGAACAACGTTCATCTCTTCTATCAGAATAAGGAAACACGCATCGAATGCTCGAAGGATATCTCGAAGCCGATTCCGTTTAGTCGCATCAAGGACTTCCTGAAGGTGGATGGTATTCTTGTGAACATGATTTCGGGTTCCGATATCACCGTGAACACGCTCGACGAAATTCGCATGGCCGTGCGGGAGAAGAATATTCCGGTTCATTTCGACTATCACAGTCTCACGCTCGGCATCAGTCCCAACTTCGAACGGTTTCGCCGCCCTGTATCCGACTGGCGCCGGTGGGCGTTCATGACGGACACAGTTCAACTGAACGAAGAAGAGATTGGCGGACTTACGCTCGAAAAGCTGACCGAACAGCAAACGGTCGGGCACATGCTCACGTTGGGCGTGAAGGGGCTTGTGGTTACGCGGGGAGAACGCGGCGTTTCGCTGTTCTTCAACGAACATAAGAAAGTCATCCGGCAGGACATTGACGGGTTGGCCGTTGAGCGGCCGCGTGACGCAACCGGATGCGGCGACGTGTTCGGGGCGGCGTTTCACCTTCATTATGTGAAGAACTGCGATCTGCCTGCTGCGGCAACGTTCGCCAATCAGGTGGCGGCTGCAAAGGCAAACATGGTAGGCTCGGATGATATCCGGCAATTGAAATCATTTGCAACAACGTGAAGGCATAAACATGAACCTTGCTCTCATCGGGTACGGGAAGATGGGGAGGGAGATCGATGCAGTGGCGCGGGAAAAAGGGATCACGATTCTTCAGATCTTCGACGAGAAGGAAAATCACGGGGGCCACGCGCTGAACACTTCCGCGCTAGCGGGGGTGGATGTGTGCATTGATTTCTCGACGCCGTTTGCCGTGATGGACAATATCAAAGCCGTGGTTTCGTGCGGGAAAAACATCGTCGTCGGAACAACGGGATGGTACGACAAGTTAGACGACGTTCGCAAGATGGTGAAGGAGAAGAATACGGGATTTCTCTATTCGTCGAACTTTTCGCTCGGCGTCAATATCTTCCTGCATATTCTGAAGGATGCGGCTCATATCTTCGACAAGTATGCCGAGTACGATGTCGCGATTCTCGAATCCCACCACAACAAAAAAGTCGACAGCCCCAGCGGTACCGCGCTCTCGCTTGGCTCGACGATAGTCCAGCATGTCCGCCGGAAAACGGAGATTCTCTCGGAAACATCGCACGGACAAATCAAGCCTCACCAACTGCATGTCAGCTCGACGCGGGTCGGGAGTACAGTCGGGAAGCATTCCGTGATATTTGATTCCGAATGTGACACCATTGAGCTTGTTCATACAGCCAAGAACCGCCGCGGCCTGGCGCTTGGCGCAGTGGTTGCCGCTGAATGGCTCAAAGGCAAGAAGGGGTTTTTTACGATGAAGGATGTTGTTGTTTAGCATGGTGTTGCAGAACGATCCCGGAAGCCACAGAGACACGGAGCCACAGAGGTTTCTTCCGGGAAAGAGGACGAAGATTCAGTTCATAAAAAGGAAAATGTAACTTTCACGTTGATCCTCTCTGTGCCTCTGTGTCTTGATGGCAAGGAGATGTGGTTTCCACGAGAATGAAAAGGAGGTCAATGAAACGTAATCTACTGTTTCGCGGAACGGCAACCGCGCTTGTTACACCATTCAAAAGCGACGGTTCGCTGGACGAGGCTGCGCTGAGGGCATTCGTCAAATTTCAGCTGAAGGGGAAAGTCGAGGCGCTGGTGCCCGTCGGCAGTACGGGCGAAGGCGCAACGCTGACCGAAGCCGAACAGGCACGCGTCATTGAAATTGTCGTCGACGAAGTGAACGGCAAGGTGCCCGTCATCGGCGGGGCGAGCAGCAACTCCACCGCAAAAGCCGTCGCGCTTGCAAAGCAGGTGAAAGCCTGCGGCGCCGATGCCGTGCTGAGTGTTGCTCCGTTCTACAACAAGCCGACGCAGGAAGGAATTTTCCGGCACTTCGCGGCTGTTGCCGAAGCCGTGCAGATGCCCGTCGTAATTTACAACGTGCCCGGACGGACATCCTCGAACATTGAGGCAGGCACCGCGCTGCGTCTCGCGCAAGAGATCGAGCATGTGGCCGGAGTGAAAGAAGCGTCGGCAAATTTTGCGCAGATCATGGAAATCTTGCATCATTGCCCTGAAGGATTCGGTGTTTGGTCGGGCGACGATAATCTGACGCTGCCGATGATTGCGCTCGGGGCAGACGGCGTAATTTCCGTGCTTTCGAACGAAGTCCCCGCAAAATTCTCGGAGCTTGTGCGTCTCGCGTTGAAGGGCAAGCTTGACGATGCCCGCGAGCTTCACTACGAACTGCTGCATCTCATGAACATCAACTTCGTCGAGTCCAATCCCATTCCCGTAAAAGCGGCGATGGCGATGATGGGAATGATGGAAGAACATCTGCGGCTCCCGCTCGTTCCACTCTCCGATGCCTCACGCCCGAAAGTGGAGAGGTGTTTGAAGGAACTCGGCCTGATCAAGTAAAGGTATTCGTATGACAACTCTCCGACAAGACATCGAGCGGCTCTTCGACATGAAACTCGAAGGTGCCGACATTGACCGGGCGCTGAAAGTGTTCAGCAAGTTCAAGTTCTTTCTGAACAAGGGGGAAGTCCGTGCCGCCGAATGTGTGAGCGGGGAATGGAGGGTGAATGATTGGGTGAAGAAGGCCATTCTTCTCGGCTTCCGGCTCGGCGATTTGGAGGATGTGTCGATCAACACGCATTTCAAATTCTTCGACAAAACAACATACCCGCTGAAGCCGATGCAGCTTGCAGACGGCGTCCGGATTGTGCCGGGGGGCTCGTCGATTCGGGATGGCGCGTACGTCGCAAAGGGTGTTGTCTGCATGCCGCCGATGTACATCAATGTCGGGGCATATGTGGACGAAGGCACGATGGTGGATTCGCATGCGCTGGTCGGGTCGTGCGCGCAGATCGGGAAGCGTGTGCATCTCAGCGCGGCGTCGCAAATCGGGGGAGTGTTGGAGCCGGTCGGCGCAATGCCCGTCATTGTCGAAGACGATGTGTTTATCGGCGGGAATTGCGGCGTGTACGAAGGGACGCGTATACGGCGCGGGGCGGTACTTGCCGCGGGCGTGATTCTCACAAGCGGAACGCGGGTGTACGATCTTGTTCATACAACAATCCACCAAAAAGAACAAGGGCGCCCGCTCACGATTCCTGAAAACGCCGTTGTTGTTGCAGGAAGCCGGCCCGTTTCGGATGAGTGGGGGATGGAGCAGGGACTTCAGGTGTCGACTCCGGTTATCATAAAATACCGGGACGGAAAGACAAGCGCGGCGGTGGCGTTGGAGGAGGCGTTGCGGTGAGTTTGTTCTTCGTTCTTCGTTGTTCGTTGCCGGGTGTTGATCCTGCCCACTAACAATCAACCATCAACATTTCTTCACACCCCATGAACAGCAAAAAAATCCTCGTTATCGGCAGTAACGGTTTGCTCGGACAAAAATTGTGTGAGATTATCGTTCGCGGCGGAGCCTATTCTCTCACGATTGCTTCAATCGAAGAGAAGTCTGTCAGGCAGGTAGTCGGGGCGCAGTACCAGAGCGTCGATATTACGAGCAAGAAGGATGTGAAAAGCCTCGTCTTCGACTGTAATCCCGACGTAATCATCAACGCTGCCGCCATGACGAATGTTGATATCTGCGAAACCGAGCGGGAAATGTGCTGGAAGATCAATGTGGAAGGGGTGGAGAACATCGTCGAGGCGGCGAAGAAGCGCGACACGAAAGTGATTCATGTTTCAACCGATTATGTGTTCGACGGAAAGACCGGACCCTACACCGAGGACGACAGGCCCGAGCCGCTGAGCTATTACGGTAAAAGCAAGCTCGCCAGTGAAACCGCCGTGCGGACTGGAGGCGTGCCCTACATGATTGCCCGGACGATGGTGCTGTACGGCTTTGCTCCAGGTGTGAAGCCGAACTTCGCGCTGTGGCTTATCGACAGTCTCGAAAGCGGAAAGCCCGTCAACATTGTGGACGATCAGTTCGGCAACCCGACGTTGGTGGATGATCTTGCGTACGGGTTGATTCAGGCGTTCGAAATGGACCGGACGGGCATCTACAATATTGCCGGGCGCGATATTATCAGCCGGTACGAATTCGCATTGAAACTTGCCAAAGTATTCAATCTCGATCCCCAACTCATTACTCCCATCAAAACATCAACACTCAAGCAACCCGCGCCGCGGCCGTTGAAAAGCGGACTGATAACGCTGAAGGCCGAGGTGGAACTTGGCTTCCGTCCGAGCACGGTAGAGCAGGGATTGCTGATTCTCAAAACACAACTCAACCGCACACTCCGCATGTTGGCCGACAGCGGCCCGATTCCCGCGCAGAACGTGAGCAAGCCGAAAAGCTAATCCACGCAACAGACGGACTCTGTTATGCTCACTGCTCGTGAGAGTGATTAAACTGAGTAGAGACAAGTCCATTCTCAAGCCTTGAAACTCATGCATCATTTGGGTAGAATGTGCAAGCACATTCATCCCATACATGAGGATTCATGCTCGATATCAAGTTTGTTCGTGAACACGCAGAGGTCGTCAAAGAAGGCGTCACAAGAAAAAGGGAGGATCCCGCCAAAGTCGATGAGGCGCTTGCGCTCGATGAAAAGCGGAGGCACACGCTGGCGCAGGCCGAGCAACTGAAAGCACGGAAGAACAGCGTATCCGCCGAAGTAGCAAAGAAGAAATCAAAGGGGGAAGATGCAACTGCAGTTTTCGAAGAAATGCGGAAAGTTGCCGACGAAATCAAGTCGCTGGATCATGATCTGGCGGCTATCGAGGCAGATCTGCGGAATGTGCTGCTCGCCATTCCGAATATCCCGCATCCCTCGGTGCCCGTCGGCAGAACACCCGAAGAAAACCAAATCGTTGCCACGTGGGGTGAGCCTCCGGCCATTGACTTCAAACCGAGGCCGCATTGGGAGTTGGTGGAAAAATTGGGAATTATTGATTTCCCGCGCGGCGTGAAGATTACCGGAGCCGGATTTCCCGTGTACGTCGGGAAAGGCGCGAAGTTGGAACGAGCCCTCATCAATTTCTTTCTTGACGAAGCAGAAGCGGCGGGCTATACAGAAGTGATGCCACCGCATGTGGTGAATGCCGCAAGCGCAACGGGAACGGGACAGCTTCCCGACAAAGAAGACCAGATGTATGTCGCAACAAAGGATGAGTTCTATCTCATCCCCACCGCCGAAGTCCCTGTAACGAATTTCTACCGCGACGAAATTTTAGGCGAGAAGCAACTCCCCGTCAAGATGTGTGCATACACACCCTGCTTCCGGCGTGAAGCCGGTTCGTACGGCAAAGATGTGCGCGGGCTGAACCGTGTGCATCAATTCGACAAAGTCGAGCTGGTCAAGTTCGTGCATCCCTCGACATCGTACGATGAATTGGAAAGCCTCCGCGCAGACGCGGAACGGCTTCTGCAGAAACTCGGGCTGCACTACCACGTATTATTGATGTGTTCGGGCGATTTGGGGTTTACACAAACAAAGAAGTATGATCTGGAAGTCTGGTCGGTAGGCCAGCAGAAATGGCTTGAAGTTTCGTCGTGCAGCAACTTTGAGTCGTATCAGGCACGGCGCATGAACATCCGTTTCAAACCGGGGAGCGGAGGAAAACCTGAAATTGTGCACACACTCAACGGCTCGGCGCTTGCATTGCCCCGCATTGTCGCGGCAATCATCGAGAACTACCAGACTCCGGAAGGCAAAGTAATTATGCCGAAAGTCCTGCATAAGTACACAGGTTTTGAAGTGATTGGGTGAGCCAATCTGCTCGCAGCGAGTCATCGACTGCTGCGGGCAATATGTTCTTTTAGAGATTGCATGAAACCACTGCTGCGGCTGCTGCCGTATCTTGCACAATACAAACGGACCCTTTTCATCGGGTTTCTGACGGTTGTGGGGAGTAACATCTTTACCATCTTGCCTCCGCTTTACATCGGGGATGCGATTGATATCCTTGAGGAGGGGCTTCAAGCGAAGAGTATAGGCGGGTCCGACCTTGTCATGTACGCCGTCGGGATAGTTGTTTTCTTCCTTATCGCAGGCACGTTTACATTCTTCACCCGACAAACGCTCATCGTCGTTTCCCGTCACATCGAATTCGATTTGCGAAATGATTTCCTTTCCCATATCCAGAAACTCTCACTCTCATTTTACCAGAACACCCCCACCGGCGACTTGATGGCGCATGCCACCAATGATATCAGTGCCGTGCGCAATTGTCTCGGTCCCGGCATCATGTATCCCACCGATACGATCCTCGCCTTTGCCATGGTCATTGCGATGATGCTCCGCATTGATTGGGAACTCACTCTTTTTGCCATGATTCCGTTGCCGTTTGTGTCATTCGCGGTGTACCGGTTGGGCAAAGTTGTGCACAAGAAATTCGATGAACGGCAGAAACAATACGGCGAGATGACGACACGGGCTCAAGAAAATCTCTCCGGCATTCGCGTCGTCAAGGCGTATGTTCGCGAGGAATACGAGACGGAGTTGTTCCGCACGATGAGCTTCGAGTATTTGAAGAAGAACCTGGTACTTGCCCGCGTGCAGTCCATTATGTGGCCGCTAATGTTCCTGCTGGTCGGACTTTCTCTCGTTATCACCATTTACTTCGGCGGATTGAAGGTGATTGCCAATGAACTTTCCGTGGGCGGCCTTACAAAATTTCTGATCTATCTGACAATGCTCATCTGGCCGATGATTGCCTTCGGCTGGGTGATCAACATATTGCAACAAGGCGCCGCTTCGATGGATCGTCTCGCGAAGATACTCGATACCAAGCCCGAGGTTCAGGATACCAAACGGACTGATCATACAATTACCGATATCGGGGGAATGATTGAATTCCGCAACGTTTCATTCACGCACAACGGGGCGGCTCGTGCATCGCTTTCCGATATCAACCTGATAATTCCGCAAGGCGCCACTCTTGCTGTTATCGGTTATACCGGAGCCGGCAAGAGTACGCTCGTCAACCTGATTCCGCGGCTCTACGACGCGACGTCCGGCGAGGTGTTGATTGACGGGAAGAATGTGAAGCAGATTCCGCTGGAAGTGCTGCGCAGAAGTATCGGCTACGTCCCCCAGGAAACCTTCCTGTTCTCGGATTCGCTTGCCGAGAACATCAGCTACGGGACGGACAATGGAACCGAGGAACACGTCCGCGATGCTGCCGAGATTTCCCAGATTGCCCGCGACATCAGCGATTTCCCGATGGGATATGCAACCATGTTGGGCGAGCGGGGTATCACCCTCTCGGGCGGACAGAAGCAACGGACAAGTATTGCGCGAGCCGTGATGCGCAAGCCCAAAATCCTGATTCTCGATGACGCCCTCTCCGCAGTCGATACATATACGGAAGAAGAAATCCTGAAACGGCTTCGACAGATCATGAAAGACCGGACGAGCATCATCATCAGTCACCGCATTTCAACCGTGAAAGATGCCGACATGATTGTGGTGATGGATGACGGCAAGATTGTTGAACGTGGAACGCATGATCAGTTGGTGGAACAGGGTGGTGTGTACGCCGAGCTGCACCGCAAGCAGTTGTTGGAGCAGGAACTGGAAAATCTCTGATGCACGAAGAAGAAATACTCGGTAAAGCGTACGACGCCTCTCTGATGCGGCGGTTGCTCATCTACCTCCGTCCGTACAGATGGCATGTCGTTTTCGGCATCGTCCTCAGCGTGGTGGTTTCGGGACTCGAAGCCGTTCGTCCCTACTTTACGAAAATTGCTGTCGACGTGAACATCGCCGAGAAAGACGGAGAAGGCCTTCTCCTGACGGCGCTGGCGTTTCTTGGCGTTCTGCTTTTACGCGGGGTCATCCAATACTTCAACGCGTACCTGACGCAGTGGATCGGCCAGAAGACGATTTTTGATTTGCGCATGCAGGTATTCGAGCACCTTCAGTCACGTAGTCTCAAATTCTACGACAAGAACCCCATCGGCCGGCTCATCACCCGTGTCACAAACGATACCGAGGTGTTGAACGAGATGTTCTCGTCCGGAATCGTCATGGTGTTCAGCGACATCTTCACCATCATCGGCATCCTCACCTTGATGTTTACGATGAACTGGCAGCTTGCGCTTATTTCGCTCAGCGTACTGCCGCTGCTGTTCTACGGAACGTTTCTCTTCCGGAAGAAAGCCCGTGAGGCGTATCGTGAAGTTCGCATCCAGATCGCCCGCATCAACACGTTCATGCAGGAACATATCACCGGCATGATGGTGGATCAGGTGTTTAATCGTGAGAAGAAATCGTTCGAGAAATTCGATCGCGTCAATGCGGCGCACCGTGATGCCAATATCAAATCCATTTTCTACTACGCCCTCTTCTATCCCGGAGTCGATCTTATCGGTGCTATCGCCGTGGGGCTGATCATCTGGTATGCGGGCGTTGATGCGCTCGAAGGAACGATCACGGTCGGGACGGTGATTGCCTTCCTGCAGTTCAATGAGATGTTCTGGCGGCCGATACGTGATCTTTCGGAGAAGTACAACATTATGCAGACGGCGATGGCATCTTCCGAGAGGATATTCAAGCTGTTGGACGACAAGACGGCGATCAACGACCCAGGACATCCGAAACCTTTCGATCATGTCAGTGGAACGCTCAAATTCAAGAATGTCTGGTTTGCGTACAATGTTGGCCCGACAGACGCCGAGACCGAATGGGTTTTGAAGGATGTGTCATTTACGATCAATGCCGGCGAAACGGCGGCCTTTGTGGGACATACGGGAGCGGGGAAAACCACAATCACCAACCTGCTCTGCAGGTTTTATGATGTTCAGAAAGGCGAAATTCTGATAGACGGCATTAATATCAAACACATTCGTCAGCAGGAGTTGCGGAAGCATATTGCTGTTGTGCTGCAGGATGTGTTTCTGTTTTCGGGCGACATCTCCTCCAATATCAATCTGGGAGATGGAACAATACCGAGAGATGCAGTCGAGCAGGCAGCACGCACAGTCGGGGCCGATGAGTTTATCCGGCAACTCCCGGGCGGATATGATGCTGAAGTAAAGGAACGGGGCGCTACTCTCTCGGTCGGGCAGAAACAACTGATCTCTTTTGCGCGGGCACTGGCGTACAATCCGCAGATTCTCATCCTCGACGAAGCGACATCGAGCATCGACACCGAAACAGAACAACTGATCCAGCAGGCTATCGAAAAGCTGCTGCGTGGAAGAACGTCCATTGTGATCGCCCACCGGCTCTCGACAATACAAAATGCGAGTAAAATCATCGTCATGCACAAAGGCGAAATCCGCGAGATCGGAACGCATCAGGAATTGCTGGCCCACGGCGGAATTTACTTCAAATTGTACCAGTTGCAGTACAAAGACCAGGAGGTCAGGCAAACGGCATAAGCCGCAAAAAACAGGGTTGCAACTCTACGCCCTCTTCACTATTATCAAGTAGTCTCCCCCGCAGTTCATACCCGTTCATACTCACACAATCATTATTCAATCTTGCAAGGAATCCCGATGAATCCCGACCGCGAATCTTCAGCGAAATTCATGACGTTGGAACGGCATATTATGGAGGAGGAAAGACATCATCCTGACGCAACGGGCGAATTCTCCGGCGTGATGCATGCACTCTCGCTTGCCGTCAAACTTGTGTGGCGTGAAGTCACAAAAGCCGGGCTGGTGAACATTCTCGGCAAAACAGATCGTATGAATGTTACCGGCGACGAAGTCAAGAAGCTCGACGAGTTTGCCGATGAAACCATCTATAAAGCAATGGATCACGGCGGACATTTGTGTGTGATGGCATCGGAAGAGAACGAAGATCTCCTGCACATACCCGACCAGTACGAATACGGCAAGTACGTGCTGCTATACGATCCGTTGGATGGTTCCGGCAACATTGACGCCAATATCACCGTCGGGACGATCTTCTCGATCCTGAGACGCATCACGCCTGACGGCCAGGGGCAACTTGAGGATGTGTTGCAGCCGGGCTATAAGCAGGTTGCAGCCGGGTACGCGCTGTTCAGTTCGAGCATGATGTTCGTGTATTCAACGGGCCATGGCGTTCACGGGTTCACCCTTGATCCCTCCGTCGGCGAGTTTCTCCTTTCGCACGAAAATATCCGCATGCCGCAGCGCGGGGCCATCTATGCCATCAACGAAGGCAACTACAACCGGTGGGAGCCGAACATGAAGCGGTACATCGACTGGTTGAAGACGGAAGACAAAGCAGACGGCAGGCCGTATTCGCTCCGCTATATCGGTTCGCTCGTCGCCGACGTTCACCGCACGCTGATGTACGGCGGCATCTATTGTTATCCCGGTGATACAAAGAATCCCAGCGGCAAACTGCGTCTGATGTACGAAAACAATCCGCTTGCCTACATCGTCGAGAATGCCGGCGGCGCCGCGTCAGACGGGAAGCAACGTATTATGGATATTGTTCCGACGAAGCTGCATCAGAAAACTCCGCTCTTCATCGGCAGCTCCGATGACGTGAGATTCGCCGAAGAATTTCTTGCGGGCAAACGCTAACCGGATGTAATTCCCTGAAACGAAAAAACCCCGGCTCGGTGAGCCGGGGTTGTTGCCTTTCTAACAGGGATCTCTTACAACGAACTCATCTTCGATCGTGCCCGTCCCGCAAGCTGGCTTCCCGGATAGAGCGTCAGCAGTTTCTGAAAAGCCTCACGTGCCTGTTCACGATTTCCTGCCTGCAGATACGAGTTGCCGATCATATACTGCGCATCATCCGCCTTATCCGATCCGGTCATGCCTGTAACAGTTTGGAACTGTTGAATGGCTTCGTCATATCTCTTCAACCCGAAATACGATTCGCCGATCCAGTAATAGCAATTGTCGAGCAGGTCGTCGCTGACCCCCCCCGTAATCAAGCTGCTGAAGTGATCGATTGCCTCCTGGAAATTTCTGTTCCGGTATTTTGAAAGGGCAGCTTCATACCCCCCGGAAAATGCAGCCGATGATCTTGGCGTCGAAGGAGGCGGTGTAGTAGCCGCAGTGCGCGGTGTGATAACCGCCTCGCGCATGCGTGTTTCCAGTTCCGAATTGCGTGCCGAGAGATTCGTGTTTTCCGTTGCAACAACTTCAAGTTGTTGCTGCAATTTCCGGTTTTCATTGGAAAGGCTGTCGAGCCGGTATTCGAGTTGGGCCGTTGTTGAAATCGGCGGGGTGTTTGTCCAGTCTTCACTCGTTGTTTCCTCCACTGTTCCGCAGCCGGCGGCCATCATGACCAATCCGGCAACTGCGACCACGAAGAGAAACGATATGTGAGCCCCTGTCTGTTTCATGAAGATTCTCCTAAGGATGAACGTGAATTGTCGATGGACATCTTCCCGGAACGTGTATATCATGGTTCAAATGTATCAAACGCATCAGGTAAAGTCAAGCAGCGTGTATAATTGTGGCTTTCTTGTGACGGATTCAACGAAGTGCGGCCTTCAAGTGTTTGGCTATCTTTCTGCAAATCTCCAGCACAACCACATCGGGCACGCCGTCAACATGCTTCGATTGCAGCCGCATGTCGCAGATTTCGTTGACATAGTCAACTGCAACAAAACGGCCGTTATCGGCGACGGCAATTTCTGTTGAAAAGAAATCCAGTTTGCAGACGCCGTGTATTTTTTTTGTGATGGTGATGAGAGGGCGAAGGCGATGCAGTGTCATTTCGTGCTGAGTGATGAGATGGTAGATGTGTGTCTCGTCGTCCCACCAACAGGGAATCACGCTCCCGAAGATGTAGAACACCCTGAACCATGCCTTCTGTTCTCCCATCCCGGCGGGAAGGATCTTTTCCTGGAGAAGATATTTGTCATTCTTGTGATGCTGACGCGTTTCGATGATATCCTTCAGCGAAGCCGCGTTCAGCACAACCCCGATGCCGCCCCCCGTTGTATTTGCCGGCTTGATGATAAAGGGCCATTTCAGATTGGCGATATCGCTGAGCCGCAGCTCGATCTCCTTCTTTTTGTTATGGGGGGAGATGATGACGGAAAACGGAACCTCGATCCCCTTCGTGATGAATTCGAGATGCATCGTCGCTTTGTCGATTGCGTGGTGAACGTGATCGGGATGATTGATGAACAGCGCACCGGATTTTTTGATGAAGCGGGCAAGCGGCGGAAATTTCTCGTCGCCGTCACCGGCACGGTCGAGAAACGCGCCGAACCGGAGTTCCCCTTTCTGCACGTTCCTGATTGTCTCCTGCGTATTGTGGTGCGTGATGGAGTACGACTTCAACTTCAGCCGCTGCACTTCCGCTTCCAACATGGCAACGAAGTCGGTGTCGTATTCCCAATCCCACGCAATAGCGATGTGGTAGTAGTCGGGCATGATACAGGATGATGGTGTCGCATACTATTAATACGAAATTCGGGGTTTCAAGCAAGAATCCTCTTCTTGTTATTCACCCGTGTTATGAATATATTTTTCATGAAAAACACGAGGGGATTTGTGAAAACGCTGTTCATTGCCTGTGTATGTGTTGCCTTTGCCATGCTGGTTCTCGGCGGCTGTTCGGGAAGCAAGCAGGCTGTTCCGTCAGCGGGCGCAAGCGAGCAAACCGGGACAAGCCCCCGTCCGCCGATGCACGATGTTGCCACGCAGCATATGATCAACGGCTCGTTGTACGAGGTGAAAGGCGAGTATGCGCAGGCGATTCTCGAATTCCAGGATGCCCTCCGGTATGCAAAAGACCCCGCCATCCACTATGGCCTTGCGAAAAACTACGCCGCTTTGAACAAGCATTCGCTCGCTATCGAGTCTGCGCGGCAGGCGGTGAAGCTCGACCCCGCCAACACGGAATACCGCCGCATTCTTGCGGCATCCTACGCGCAGACGTTCGAGTTCGACTCCGCCTCCGCGATGTACGAAGAGGTTGTGAAACGCGATTCCACCAACATCGAATCGTGGTTCAATCTTGCACGACTGCAACAGGCCCGCAATCCGCAGAAAGCCCTTCAGACTCTCGAAGAGATCACCAACCGCTTCGGCCCGCAGTGGGAGATTTTGTTGCAGATTGTCGAGTTGCACAACGCGACGGGGAATTTCGGCAAAGCCGCCGAAGCAATGAGGAAGATGACGGATCTCGATCCCTCCAATCTCGATTTGAAACAAAGTCTCGCCCGCGCATTTGTCCGCGCCAATCAGCCAGAAGAGGCTTTGAGCATCTATCGTGATTTGCGCGAGCGCGATCCCGAGAACCATGAATACGCCGCTGAACTCGGCGGAGTGTATCTGATGCAAAAGGAATATGCCAGAGCTGCAAAGGAGTTTGCCGTTACCCTCGCGCAGGATTCCGTCAATGTGGAGGACAAGCTTCGCATCGGGCAGATGTACTTCGGCCAGCTTGAGAAGGATTCCACCATTGCGCCGTATGCCCGCGATGTGTTTCAACGGATCCAGCAGGCGCATCCGCAGGATTGGCGTTCGTATTGGTTTCTCGGCGCAATCGGCGCCATCACCCGCGACGATTCTCTTTCTCTCATCAACTTCAAAAAAGTCACCGAGTTGGCAAGCTGGAATGCGGACGGCTGGGTGTATCTCTCTTCGGTGTTCCTGGAGAAGAATGATTTCGATGCCGTTGTTACCGTTCTCGAATCAGCACTGAACATTCTCCCCGAGGAACCCCGGATTCATTCGATACTCGGCTTTGCGTACAACAGACTCGGCAGGAACACCGAGGCCATCAGTGTTCTGGAAAAAGCCCGAACGCTCGATCCGAAGGACATGAACACGATCTCGCAACTCGCGCTGATTTATGACGGGATGAAGATGTATGCGGAGTCCGATTCCTTGTACGAAGATGTGTTGCGTGTCGATCCCGACAACCATCTCGTGCTGAACAACTACAGCTACAGCATGTCCGAGCGGGGGTTGCAGTTGCAGCGGGCGCTGGCAATGTCGAAGCGTGCCATTGAGCAGCAACCCGACAATCAGGCATATCTTGATACGTACGGGTGGATTCACTTCAAACTCGGCAACTACACCGAGGCGGAAAAGTGGATCAAGAAGGCCATCGACAAAGGGAATGCGAGCGCCGTTCTGTATGAACACCTCGGCGATGTGTACGAGCGGATGAACGACACCGAGCGTGCGCTCGAGCAATGGGGGCTTGCCCTGAAGCTCGACGCCGGCAACGCGGATTTGAAAGAAAAGATCTCCCGTTTTATGCGATGATCCGACGACGCCTCTGCCTTGTGCCGGTTCTTGCCCTTCTTGTCGTGTCGTGTGCGCCCAAGCGCTCCGAACTACTTCTCAACACTGATGCTACTCCGCCCGCACTGCTTCTCAACAGATTGGAAGAACGCGAAGCCAAACTCACGACGCTTGTCGGTCGGGGGATTGTGACGTTTGATAGTCCGGAGATTGCCGGTTCCGCGTCGTTTCACTCGAATATGAAGAAGCCCGATTCGTTGCTCGTGACGCTGGCGGGCCCGTTCGGTATTGAAGTCGGCACGCTGTTTCTTTCACGTGAGAAGTACGTCATGTACAACAGCCTCGAGAACAGCGTTGCCACGGGCGACCCGACGGGTGCGGCACTTCGTTCCGT
The DNA here is from genome assembly GCA_019637975.1 of Bacteroidota bacterium. Lineage (NCBI taxonomy): Bacteria > Pseudomonadati > Bacteroidota > Bacteroidota bacterium. Next base: position 44,560 of record JAHBUR010000006.1, read on the forward strand.
TATTCCGTTTGAACTGACTCCTGAACAGATACTCAATGCGTTTGCAGGCGTGTTCAGCATTCCGTATTCGGCAAAGGAGTTGCAGGGATATACAATTGAGGATGACATGTTTTTCCTTACGTATTCATGCGGGCAGAATACCTGCCGGTATTGGATTGACCCGCGCTACCTTGTCGTGTCGCGTTTCGAACAACGGGACACCGATGGAAATCTTCTTGTTGAAGCGCGGGCGTCGTCTTTCACCGAGCAGGACGATGCCGTCGCCGCCCGGCGGATTCGCATCACGTTTCCGCAGCAAAGCAGGCAGCTTTCTATTGCTTACAATTCGCTGACGCTGAATGCGGGGAAAACGGACTTTCGTTTCTCTATTCCATCCAATGCAAAACCTCGATTTCAGTGATGTTGTATGAAGTGCGCGCTCTGCATAGTGATGTTGTTGGTGCTGGCGGCCCCCGCGGCCGGACAGGATGAAATCACGAAACGGAAGAATGAACTGCAGAACATCCGCAAGCAGATTCAGGATTTCGAACAAAGAATCAAACAGCAACAGGCGAGGGAGAAGTCGACGCTTGATCTTCTCGATTCGTACGACCGGAAAGGAACTCTGCTTCGCAAGCTGATTGCAAATCTGAGGGCGGACGCAGCAGTCCTGCAAAGATCCATTGAAAAGACAAAAGCCGAGTTAAACCAACTCAATGCACAGCTGAAATTCCTGAAGCAGCATTATGCGTCGTATGTGAAGTCGGCGTACAAGTCGGGTAGGGTCTATGATGTGGAGTTGCTGCTTTCTTCGCGCTCGATCAATCAGCTATACGTCCGCTCGTATTATTTGCGACGATTCACCGAGCAGCGCAGACGCGATGCGGACAAAATTGACGTAAAGCGTGGTGAAGTCGAGCAGGTACAGTACCGGTTGCAGTCGCAGCTTGCCGAGGAACGTCGTCTGATTGCGGAAAAAGGAGCGGAAGAAGATCGCTACACGTCGCTCGCCGCTGACCGCAAAAAAATTCTCGCCGACATCAGAAAAGACAAGAACACGTTCCAGCGGGAGATCGATCGTCAAAAAAGGGCCGCAAAAGAATTGGAGAACGTGATCGCCAGTCTGATTGAGGCCGACCGGTTGAAGAAAGAAAAGCGCGACGCCGCAGTCAAAGAAGGCGTACTTCCCCAACCTCCCCCAAAGACAGGTAATTTCGAATCGAAAAAGGGGAAGCTTCGCTGGCCTGTAAGTCAGGGACTTGTTGTGGCAAAGTTCGGCAATCAAATTCACCCGCGACTCAAAACGGTTACAACCAATACCGGAATTGATATTCAGGTGAAAGCCGGTTCGCCCGTCAGTTCTGTTGCCGATGGCGAGGTCTCGACCATACTCTGGTATCCGTCGTACGGCAATCTTCTCATCATCAATCATTACAACGGCTACCGCACCGTGTACACGCATCTCTCGGAAATCAGTGTCACCGAAGGACAGAACGTGAAGGAAGGCGATCTGATCGGGCGCAGCGGCGAAGCAATCGACGGCCCGCGGCTGCATTTTGAATTGTGGAAAGAACGCGAGAAACAAAACCCCGAACACTGGCTCAGCCGATGAAACCGTTTGTCCTGCCTGCCGCTATAGCTTGTGCCTCGCTTGTTATTACAATCATACTCGGCAGTCCGCTAAACTCTCTTGAGGAGCAGGTCACCTCGGTGAAGTACGGCCTGCGCGGTGACCGGCACGCCGACACGAACATCGTCATCATCTACATCGACAATGAGGCCGTCAAGGAACTTGGCTGGCCGGTCCGCCGCAATTTTCATGCGCTGATGATCAGCGCGCTCGCCGATCTGAAGGCGAAAGCGATCGGGGTGAATGTTCTGTTCGAGAACCCGAGTCCCGAATACCCCGAGTACGATCAGCTTCTCACTCGCATCGTTGGCGATGCGCGGTCTGTTGTGCTGAGTTCGTACTTCGAAAAGCTTGTGCTGAGCGGGTGGAAGCTCGCACGAATTGGTGATGACGATGTGCCGCTTGCGGAGGATGATTCGACACAATTGTTCGACTTTCCGCTTGTGTCGGATATCTACCGGTTGGGAGACGGGCTGCATCTTCCTATGCCTTCGCTTGTCCGGTCGGCAGCGGGTATCGGGCATGTGAATATTGAAGATGACGGAAGGATTTCGCTTTTTGTCGCAAGCGACCAGTTTGTGATTCCTTCGCTCGGAACGGAAATGCTGCGCCTGTATTCGGGCGTCAGCAGAAATGCGATACGCTTCGAACACAACCGGCTTGCGTTGCGCAAAGAAGGTAAGTTGCTCGAAATCCGCACGGATGAGGGGAAAGTCCGGCTGCATTTTCCGGGCAGGATTTCTTCGTTCACCCTCTATCCCTTTCTGGAAATACTGAAGTCGTACGATGCCCTTCGTTCAGGCCGCGAGCCTCTCATTCCGGTTGCCAATCTGAAGAACAAGATCATCCTCATCGGTGTCATCGCAGAAGGCCGGACTGAGACGTTCGCAACGCCGGTTGATCCGCGCTTCCCTTCGCTCGGACTTCATGCCGTGTTTCTTGATAATGCGCTGCATTCCGGATTCCTGCAGAGTGCGCCGTGGTGGGTTGATGTGCTGCTGGCTATGCTGCTCGGTTATCTCTGCGCATTTTCGGCTCTGCATTTTGTCTCCATGGCCCGGCGGTTTGTTCCTGTTGCGACGATATTCGCGGCAACCCTGATTTCATTTCTTCTGTTCTTCGCTATTCCGCTTGTGCTTCCCGTCGTTCCGTTGATCGTTGTTGGATTGATTTCAACGCTGGCTGCCGTGTTCTACAGGCATCGTTTTGTTCACGAACAACTCAAAAGAGCTCTGACTGAAAAAGAGCGCATTGCCGCCGAGTTGCAGGATCGTGAAGCAAAAGTTGTCGCTCTTGAGCGTGAGTTGGTTTCACTCGAAAGAAACAAATCCGCCGACAGAACGGCCGCGTTGCTGGAGGAAATCCGCAAATACAAAGCCGAGATTCATGCTCTGAGTTCACGCAGGGATGATATGGAGGAAGCGTCTGTTACTGATGCGGCAGGGGAAGCGCAGATGTTCGAGGGAATGGTCTATCAATCGGGCGGCCTGCTGCAAGCTGTTACGGATTTTGTCGGCAAGATCGCTGCGAGCGACGCAACCGTTTTGATTTTGGGAGAAAGCGGAACCGGCAAGGAAATGGTTGCCCGCGCAATTCACAGGCGGAGCGGCAGAGCCGGGAACGCATTTATTGCCGTGAACTGCGGCGCATTGGCGGAGAGTCTGTTGGAAAGTGAATTGTTCGGGCATGACAAGGGGGCATTCACGGGCGCCGTGAGGGAGAAGGCCGGCCGCTTTGAACTTGCCGACGGCGGAACGATCTTCCTTGATGAGATCGGTGAGGTGAACGAAGCGTTTCAGTTGAAATTGCTTCGTGTCCTGCAGGAGGGTGAAATCGAGCGCGTCGGCGGAACGAAAACCATCAAGGTGAATGTCCGGGTCATCGCCGCCACCAACAAGGATCTGAAACAATTGGTGAAGGAGAAGCGATTCCGGGAGGATCTCTTCTACAGACTGAATGTCCTTTCGGTCGAGCTTCCGCCCTTGCGTGAGCGACAGGAGGATATTCCGCTGCTTGTCAGTCATTTCATCGAACGGGAACATGCCGGGATGAAGGTATCGAAGAATGTATCGGACACGCTGCAACACTATGCCTGGCCGGGAAACATCCGTGAACTCGAGAGCGTGATTACGCGGGCGGTACTTCTTGCAAAAGCAGAGAAACGTCAGATGATCAGCATGAAGGACCTGGCAGACGAGATTTCCGCTGCCGCGAACAATGCCATTGCACTTGAGGATCAGATCCTTGAGTCGTTGCGGGAGAAGAAGTTCTCGCGCAGCGCAGTCACTGAAACCGCGGATGAGTTGGGCGGTTTGAACCGCGGCACTGTTGCGGAGTATCTCCGTGGCCAATGTCTCAAGGCTTTCGTCGAGCACACCTACGATCTCGACACGGCCGTTCGCTACATCTCCCTCTCGTCCGACGCGGCGGTCAACGAGCGCGTCAAAAGGAAAATGCAGGAATATCTTGCCAACATTGCCGGGGCCGTTGACTTCGACAAGCCTTGGGAAGAGATCAGACCCGCGCTTCGTCCGAAGATGAAAAACCTGCCGCAGAAGTACCACACCACACTTGAACAGGTTGCAGAGGCGTATTTCCGGCGTGTGTGGAAGGATTCCTGAAATTGCCTGAATTGCTGACTTCCCGCACTTCTTTCGCAATTTCCCGCACTTCCTGGAATTTGCCCTGACTTCATTCCGGCTGGTTCGCTTGGCAGGCCACCCCATTTCTTGCCAATTTCATGGTGAATTTGCAGATTTTTTGCATCAAAGAAAAATTCATCCCATTCGGTTGCCAACTGGCACGAGGCTTGACCTCTTTTGGGCAGAACTAAACAAACGAAGTTGGTCTGATGTCAAACAATAATCAAATACAAGGGAGGAAGGTATGAAGAAGTCTTTTGCTCTGCTCTGGACGATTGCCGTGACGGTGGGGTTGCTTGTCGCAGGGTGCAACAAAAGCACTAACGGGCCGGAAGCAGAAGGCGCTCCGGCAGGCGTTACCGATGAACAATCGGCAATGAAGGCGGCAGCAGAGAATGATGAGTTTGTGAAGAATGATGAACTCACGTTCGCGGATCAGGCAATCACCTCAACCGATTACGCATACGTTGCCGGACAGATTCAGGCTTCGATAACGCCCATCCGTTGGGGGCGGTTTATCACCAGCGTCACGCGTCAAACTACGGTCACGATTCAGCCGGGTGACACGATCGCTATTGTTCGCGTGCATAAAACGATCAACGGGACGCTCAAGATCCGCGCCATCACATTGCTGGGAGATACCGTTCTCGTTGAAAAACCCTTCAGCGATGAATCCGACCGCAACGTGATGTTCAAGCGTGTACGTCGCGGAGCCGAACGGTTCTGGCTGAATTGGATTCCCGTGGCAACATCATTGGTGGATGGCGGCACGCCGAACGGACAGATTGACATCAAGGCGATTGAACTGGCAACACGCGGCGGCACAACCATCACCATAACGGATCCGCTTCGCTACTTCCTTCGCTATCGCTGGCTGCGCTTGCCGCACGGCGATCGTGATATGCTCGAGTTCAACGGCACGGATACTGTCCGCGTAAAAGTGACATTGGAAAGCGCCTCGGCAGATACCGATCTGGTGGCGTTGCGATTCGGCGCCAACTCGCTGCACAGAAACCGTGCGCGCATGGTGTTGACAAGCCAGAATAATGGCGGTACACTCGGCTTTGTGAAGACGTATGAACAAAAGTTCTTCGTCCACAATCGTCCCGGCTATTTCCACGCGGGTGTCGAGGCTATGACAAAGGCGACATTGTACGACAACAACGTAAACGCCTACAGCGTCAGTTGGTGGGGCGTGCCGTACCGGGTGTACTAAGATGTGATGGTGGGGGAGAAGACGCAGCCTCCCGATTGCCGGGAGGCTGCGAATGTTTCACCGTTGAAGATGACGTCAAGTTTGAGCTTATTGAGGCGGTCCGAACAATGAATACGAAATTCTCCATAGCGATCCTGATCGCAACAATACTGGCAGGCTGCCAGAAGCCCACTGAGGTTCAGCTGAGCGATGACCAATCTCGGCTTGAAATTGAAGCGATCAGTGATGCGGATACGTCGCTCGACGGGACGGCGGTGGATACGACGGCGCTGCTGCCGCGTGATCATCGCGACTACGTCGGGTTTGCGACTGTCAGTTCCGTCAGGTCCGATTGGGGGACGGGCGTGCGGCAATCTGTGCACGCTCGTGTTGTAGTTGTCAACAAGTCAAACCGGATTCCATTTCATGACAGAGGTGTTTTTTTCGGCAGGCTGTTGGGAACCGTCCGCATCAACGGGGAATTCATGATTCCCCGCCTCCGTATTCAGGGCAATCTCGACAGCGGCGTCGAGTATGTGCGGGACATCCTGAACCATCTGCCCCGGCGGGTCTACACGTTCACGGCCGATTCCCTTGCTTCTCCCTTGACGATTGAGTCGCCCGAGAATCTTACTGTTACTTCGCCGGTTGGTGGACAACGAATCAACCGTGGAAGTGACCTTGAGTTGCGATGGTCGGGTCAGGGAAAAATATCGCTGATTATCAGCAAAGTGACAATCGAGCAGGGAGAAACGAGGGTGGTTCCGGTTCTGAATATCAACGCGAGACAGGCAGATGGCCGGGTTGTCCTCAGCAGAAGAGTTCTCAGCTTACTTCCTCGAGGCGACTATGTGTTCAGTTTTGTGGCATCAAACAGAGCTGAATACCAGACATTGCGGTATCAGGGGAAAGTACTGATGCAGGCATCATCAATTCATAATGTCCGGGTTGATTTGATTTAGGATCTATGTCACAAAAGGGTCTGATGATTGTTATGGGTCTTTGCATGACTCTCTCGAATACGTACGGCCAATCCTTGTTCGGCGCCCGGGCAACGGCACTCGGAGCGTACGCTCCCTTTGTTACCGATACGAGAGGATTTGTGAGCAACCCTGCAGGACTTGTCGGGCTTCGTGATTGGGAGTTTACCACCTCAACCTATATTGCCCGGTCGGACAATGGATTTGTTTTTCACGGACTTGCGCTCGGCAAAAGATTTCTCGACGACTTTGCCATAGGCGTACAGTATTCCCCCGGTTCGCTGCTTGAGTTTCTTGTACCGTCAGGCCTTTCCATCAACACGGGGGACAGCGTGGTTTCGCTTGACAAGCGTGTGGCCTATTCGGAAGATCTCGCAATCGGACTTGCATACAGGTTCGACGAGGATTTTTCAGCCGGCATCGGAGGAAGAGTTCGGCGCGAGAAAGTCAGCGACACGCAATACAAACTGATTCCCAAAGTCGAAATCGCAACAACAGAATACTCAAACCGGACTTTTTTGGCCGATGTGAGTGTCTCATGGAAGCCGACTCCGTTTTTCACGATAACCGGAATGGCGAAGAACCTCCTCGCTGTCGGCAGCTCGTCGCTTCCCGATGATCTATCAGAATTTGAAATGCCTGCAGACCGGACGTTTGAATTCGGCATGAAGGTCGACGCAGGTTCGGGCATCACGGCTGCAGGGGTCGGAAGCACGAATGAATCCGGTATGGCGGGATTCGAGTTCAGGTTGCCCTATAGTATCGCATTGCGAAGCAGCATCTACTTCGACAAGAATGAGTCGCCCTTTGCATACGCGTACGGCGTCGGTGCCGGATGGAGGTACGGCCTTCTCGAAGTGGATGCAGCCTTTCTCGGTTTCGTCAATCCGGACAGGCATTCCGGAACATTCGCGGCAGCCGACTTCAATGCCTCGCGCATCACAAATCTTGATTTGAATGCGTACACCCGGAACAAACTTGTGCTCTCATTGAAAGCCGTATTCGGCAACGTTCGGGAAAGCTTGTTGCGTATTCAGGGTGTTGAAATACTGAGCGGCGTCTATCCGTCGTCATACGAGTTGTTTGCATTTCGACCGATTGGCAGGGTTCGAGTCAGAAATATTTCCGACAAAACTGTTCAGGCGAAGGCGAGTATTTTTGTTGAGAGATTTATGGATGCTGCCACAGAGTCCGAGGCAGTGGAGTTACTGCCCGGAGAAGAAAAGGAAATTCCGTTTCAAGCGGTTCTGAACGATCAGGTTCGTTCAGTCGCGAAACTCACCGTCAGGGAAGCCAACGTGTACGTCTCAACGGCCGCAGGCGAACAGTACGACGATCGTGTACAAACCAGATTGTTGATTCACGCCCGCAACGATTGGGACGGCGACGTTCACTCACTCCGCTACTTCGTTACTCCCGATGATCCTGACATTTTGCGCTACACGCGTGATGTGTTACTGCAGTACAGGGATTCACTTGCGGCTGTTCCGAGGGAACTGGAGCCGCTGGTGAAAGCAAGGATTCTCTTTAATGAATTTGCGGGAAAGCTCGTCTATGTCGGCGACCCGAAGCAGAGCAACGACTATGTCCAATACCCTTCGGAAACGCTGGTGATGAAAAGCGGGGACTGCGACGATATGACGGCCTGCTTTGCATCGCTGTTGAGCAGCGTCGGCATATCAACCGCATTCGTTGACGTCGTGCCGCCGCAGAATCCCGAGAAGAGCCATATCTACATGATGTTCGATACGGGGCTCGATCCGAAGTTCGGATCCAGCGTGAGTGAAAATCCGAAACGATACGTCATCCGAAAAAATCGCCACGGCAACAAAACCATCTGGCTTCCTATCGAAACGACAGTAGTTGCGAAGGGGTTCGAATCGGCGTGGTCGTTGGGTGCGCAACAGTACCTTGAAGATGTTGAGATCAATCTCGGCCTCATCAAAGGCTGGGTGAAAATTGTTGATGTTAATTGAAGGAGGAAATCATGAAAGGCTTTCGTTCATTTCTTGTTCTCATCCTGACCTGTGTGCTTGCTGCAGCTGCGTTTGGCGGAGAGAGTATCTCCCTTCAAAAAGCGCAGGGAGAGGTCATGATTCGCGTGGGCGTAACGGAGACATGGAACAGAGTGAATGTCGGTGACGTACTGAATCCCGATGCAACCGTACGAACCGGCAAGAACAGTTCTGCCGTGGTCTTTCTCCCATCTACCAAGAAGAGGATTCTTCTCCCTCCTGAAGTGATGGTGGATATTTCCGACATGAGGGAACTGACGCAGGAAGAACTGATGCTCAAGTTGACAATGGAAAAAGTCCGGGCATCATCCTATGAGTGGAAAAGCAAGGAAATGAACATTCCGGGCACAACCGTTGTTCACGGTGAGGCGGGGGACAGGAAAATTGCATCATCGGAAGCCGGCGTTGAGGCGGGCCTTCTGCAACTTAACGGAATCCGTGTGTTGTATGACAACGGGTACTATTCCACCAGCGCGTTGAGAACGATAGATGTGTTGCGACGTTATCCTTCGCTTGGTGAAAAGTTCGAGTATCGGATGCTGGGAGCGCAGGCTCTGGAAAAGGCAAATTTGAAAGGGGAAGCTTTGAACGAATTTGTTCTTATCTCCCAACTGTCATCGCTCACGCGGGAACAACGCGATGTTGTACAGAACAGAATCTCCCGGTTGAAGAAACAGTAGAAAGCCACAACACAAACCGGTCGGGAAAACGGTTGCTTTCGAAAAAAAGAACGGCGTCTCTGTGGAGTCCAAAAAAACATCAGACCCGCTCCACAGAGTTCGCCGTTCTCTACTTAAGTTAGCGTATTTCTTTTCTGTTGCAAGAACAGGAACGGGTCACTCGAATCCTCCCTTGCTGCCGGTTGCGTTTTGTCCGCAATACTGTTAGTTTCGACCATTGTTGTTGAGCATTTTCTGCCCACGATTTTTTCACTCTCAGAAGCCATGACACGCCGGCATATTCTCATTACCTCGGTGTTCATTTTCGTCGCAACGATGATGACGTTTGTGAATGCTGTACAATCGGATTTCGTGAATTGGGATGACGATGCATACATCGTCAAGAATCCGCATATCAAGCAGTTGGATGGCACAACAGTGTCTTGGGCATTCTCGAACTCGTATTTCTATTCATGGATTCCCCTGACACTCCTCTCCCATGCAACAGATGTTGCCCTGTGGGGGCTGAATCCGAAAGGGCATCATTTTACCAACGTGCTGTTGCATTCATTCAATGCCACCTGGGTTTTTCTTGCGGGGATTCTGTTGTTTCGCCTGGCGGAGAGTGCCAGCAAGCATTCCGCATATGTGATGAGGGGCGGGTTCACGGCGGCAATGCTGCTGGGGAGCGGGGTGTGTGCGTTGTTGTTTGCGATGCATCCATTGCGCGTCGAATCTGTTGCGTGGGTCTCGGGAAGAAAAGACCTTCTCTGCACCTTCTTTCTTGTTCCGGCGTTCGCGTCGTATTTTTTCTGGCGGTTTCGCCGGCGCGAAAGATGGCTCGTCGCGACATACATTTTCTTTGCGTTAGCACTATTGACAAAGCCCGTAGCGATTATGTTCCCGTTTGTCCTCGTCATCGTTGATGCATGGTGGCTCAAGAGGGGAGAAACGAAAGCTGCCCTGTTCGGGTATTTTGTCGAGGGAAAAATCCTGATGATGGTGATGAGTGCAGCCGTGGTACTCATCAATATGTCTGGCCCCCGGGGTGTTTCAGGAAATGTGTTCGGGGAGATAGGAATTGTTGAGCGTCTGCTGTTCTTTCCCTATGCCGTGCTTTTCTATGTCTGGAAAATGCTGGCGCCGTTTGACTTGTCACCTGTGTACCCTGAACTCAACCGGACACTTCTCCTTCTTTCGCCTCTTGTTCTCGTCGCGGCGGCGTTTGCGCTGTTCGCGCTAAAAGCAAAGCGGCGCACAGGACTTGCGACGGCATTTCTCGCGTATATCGTATTCATAGCTCCCACGTTTGTCGGAGTTCCGACCGGACTTCAACCTCTCGCTGATCGATATACGTATCTTTCAACGATTCCGCTTTTTCTGTTTGTTGGCGGCTGCGGAGAATGGTGGTGGAGGAAATCATCGTCGTCGCCTGCGAAGCTGTATCAACGGGAAGCGTTGTTCGTTCTCCTGTTCATTCTCTGCGGAATCAATGCCTATCGTACAGTTCGCCACGTTTCCATCTGGAACAATTCCGTTTCGCTGTGGAGTCAGGCGGCACGGTATGCGCCGGCGTCACGGGAGGAATTTGAGAAGCGCAAACCTTATCTCAAGCCCGACTATCTTGATGCCTTGACCATGCTCGGAACGGCATATCACGACTCACAAAAACCGGAGAAGGCGGCCGACGCGTTCAGGATGATTGTCCTGCTTGATTCCTGCAATGCCGAAGGGTATCACCGTCTGGGCTACATTCAGGCCGGGCAGGGTTTTGTTGACAGTTCAAAGGCTTCCTTCAAGAAGGCGATTGCATGCAATGCCCGTCATGCAAAGGCCCATTTCGATCTTGGCATGTTGCTCACACAGCAGGATAGTTTGAGCGCTGCGCTTCCTTCGTTGCGTGCTTCCGCCCGGCTCGGCTTCCATGATGCGCAGGAATTCCTCCGCGTCCGCGGACTCGAGTGGCAGTAATCCCCGTGTTCATTATGTAGCAATTTTCATCTGCGAATTGTTGGCATCAATCCGCCAAGCAGAGTATATTATCAAACAAATAATTCCGGTGTCGTCATTGAACAGGCGGCATCGGGAAGTATGTTTCGTTCTTTTCCATATGTGAGGAGTAGCCATGAGGCGCATCATTCCGATCCTGCTGATACTTGCATTGTGCTTGCCTGAAGTCAGGGCACAGTTTAGCTGGGTGTCGGCGTATCCGAGTCTGCCAACGTTCAGTTTGCCGGTTGACCTGGTGAATTCCGGCGACGGTACAAACAGGATGTTTGTTGTTCAGCAACGGGGGATTATCTACGTTATCGAAAACTCTCCCACTGTTTCGGCCCGCAAAGTGTTCCTCAACCTATCCGACAGGGTATCGCAATCGGGCAGCGAAACAGGATTGCTCGGGCTCGCGTTTCATCCGAACTACCGCAACAACGGGTACTTCTATGTGAACTATACAGGCGGCTCACCCCTTACCTCGTACGTGGCGCGCTACCAGGTCAGTGCAGCCAATCCCGATTCGGCAGTACGCGAAAGCGAGCTGATCCTGATGTCGGTCGCGCAACCGTTTTCCAATCACAACGGAGGACCGGTGGTGTTCGGTCCGGACGGTTATCTGTATATCGGATTAGGTGATGGCGGCAGCGGGAACGATCCGGGCAATCGTGCCCAAAACAGATCGCTGTTGCTGGGGAAGGTTCTGCGCATCAACGTCGACAGCACAGCCGGGGGAAACAACTATGCAATTCCTCCCACGAATCCCTACTTCGAAAACACACAAGGGTGGCGGCAGGAGATATATGCCTACGGCATTCGCAACCCTTGGAAATTCTCATTTGATCGATTGAACGGCACACTGTGGTTGGGAGATGTCGGGCAAGATGCTCGCGAGGAAGTTGATATTATCATCAGCGGTGGTAACTACGGCTGGAGGTTGATGGAAGGATCGCTCTGCACACCCGGTGTGAATCCCAATTGCCTCGATACGGCAGGACTCATTCGTCCTGTGTGGGAATATCCCAACGCGGGTTCGGATATTGCCGTGACGGGAGGGTACGTGTATCGCGGTTCCCTGATCCCTTCAATGGTGGGTAAATATCTCTGCGCGGATTACGGGTCGGGCAAGACGTGGGCGCTCACATACACGGGTATTGGAACCGCAACCGCGGTGCTTCTTACCGACGAAGCGTACGCAATTTCGACGTTTGGCGAAGACGAACAGGGGGAAGTGTACTTATGTTCCTATAGTACTACGGGTCGAATCTACCGGTTGAACGGGCCCCCTTCATCGGTTAGTGAAATCGGAACCCCCGTTCAGTTCGGACTTGAACAAAACTACCCGAATCCCTTCAATCCGACTACTGAAATTCGCTTCCGGATAGCCGGAGACGGCTACGCCTCGATGAAAGTATTTGATATGTTGGGAAGAGAAGTTGCAACATTGGTGGATGAGCATCTCCCTGCCGGAACTCACGTCCGCACATTCGATGCCACCGGTATTGCCAGCGGCGTGTACTACTACAGGCTGGCTGCGGGAACATCGGTCGAGACCAGGAAAATGATTCTTGCCAGATAGAAAAAACGTACAAGCTTTCAGATCAACCCCTGCTCGAATCCGGGCAGGGGTTTTCCTTGTGTCTGATTGTTTGCAGAAACAGATTCTGATAACTGCTGCAGACACTCCGCATGCTTTGCGCGGGCTCACATCGCCTGCATTGCTTCTCTACGTATTGTTGCTTACCTTTATCAGCAAAATTTTCGTTACTGCCTGAACACGAAACAACAACGGGGAATATGCGAGCAATTATTCCGGTAGCGGGGGTGGGAAGCAGGTTGCGTCCGCACACGTATGCAATACCAAAAGTTCTTCTGAATGTAGCCGGCAAGCCGATTCTTGACCATATCATGGACAAGATTCAGGATGAGGGAATTCATACGGCCACGATCATCGTCGGCCACATGGGGGATATGATCAAGGAACATCTCACCAAAACCTACCCGAAATTCACATTAGATTTTGTTGACCAAGAAGAACGGCACGGACTCGGGCACGCCATCTACCTGGCAAAGCACACTATCAACGCAGAGCCGATACTCATCATTTTAGGCGATACGGTTTTTGATGTTGATCTTGGTCCCGTTGTCAGGTCATCAACGTCGGCGCTGGGGGTAAAGACTGTTGACAATCCCCGCAGGTTCGGCGTTGCGGAGACTGTGAACGGATATATCTCAAAGTTGATTGAGAAACCCGAACACCCGACTACGAATCTCGCCATTGTCGGGTTGTACTACATCACAAGTCCCCAACTGTTGATTTCGTGTCTTGACGAGATGGTGGAGAAGGATATACGGACAAAAGGAGAATACCAACTCACCGACGCGCTGCAAATGATGCTCGATCGCGGCGAGAAAATGGAAACATTCATGGTTGAAGGGTGGTACGATTGCGGGAAACCGGAAACACTCCTTTCCACCAATCGGGCGTTGCTGGAGAAGAAATCCACATCCCGGAAGATCGACGGTGTCGTGATTAACGAGCCGGTGTACATAGCGCCGACTGCGAACCTGCGCAATTGTATCGTCGGGCCGTTCACGACAATCGGGGCCAATGCCGTTATCAGCGACTCGGTGATCCGCAACTCGATCATCAGTGAAGATGCCCAGGTACACAAGGCGCTGCTGGATAATTCTATTGTCGGCAACAGTGCCGTTGTGCGCGGAAACTACAAGCGCGTGAATGTCGGCGGCTCGTCGGAGATAGATTTTTATTAGTCAGATCAGAAACGACAGCATGTCGTCGACTGCCTGCATTTCAGCGGTACTTCCCCGGTAAGCGGCTGTTCGAGGTCTTGTCGAACTCCAATTCGGATTTGTTATTCACTATTCTTCTATTTAGAAAGGCATACTATGTCGTACCTCTTCACCTCGGAATCTGTTTCGGAAGGTCATCCCGATAAGGTTGCCGACCAGATTTCCGATGCTATTCTTGACGAGATGTTGAAACAAGATCCAAACTCCCGCGTAGCGTGTGAGACACTCGTTACCACGGGGCAGGTTGTCGTTGCAGGCGAAGTCACCACGAATGCCTGGGTGAATATCCCCGATGTTGTCCGGCAAGTGATACGAGAGATCGGGTATACGAAAGCTGAGTATATGTTCGAGGCACATTCGTGCGGCGTTCTGACTGCCCTTCATTCCCAATCTGCCGATATTGCTCGTGGCGTAAACTCCGGCAAGAAGAAGAAACAAGGCGCCGGTGATCAGGGAATGATGTTCGGCTACGCCACGAACGAAACGCCTGAGTATATGCCGATGGCTATTTTGTTTTCGCATCAGCTCGTGAAGAAGCTCGCCGATATCCGCAAGAACAATCCGAAGTTGATGCCCTACCTGCGTCCCGATTCGAAATCCCAGGTTACTGTCGAATACAACGGCAGGCGTCCTGTGCGTGTTCATACCGTTGTCATTTCCACCCAACATGACGGCAATGTTTCGCAGGAGAGAATCAAGCGTGATGTTGTCCGGTATGTGGTGAACGAGGTTATCCCGGCACATTTGCGTGACAAGAATTTGATTGTACACGTCAATCCGACTGGCAAGTTCGAAATCGGTGGCCCGCATGGCGACAGCGGACTGACGGGTCGAAAGATCATTGTCGATACTTACGGCGGACGGGCGCCTCACGGCGGCGGCGCGTTTTCGGGGAAAGATCCTTCGAAGGTTGACCGTTCCGCAGCCTACGCGGCACGACACGTTGCGAAGAACATTGTTGCCGCCGGGCTTGCGGATGAGTGTCTGATTCAGGTCGCGTATGCCATCGGTGTTGCCGAACCTGTGTCGGTACATGTCAATACGCAGGGAACCGGACGCATCCCCGACCTCGAACTTGAGCGCATCGTCAAGCAAGAAGTGGATTTGACTCCGGCAGGATTGATTACGCGTCTCAAACTGAAACGTCCAATCTACAAAAAGACAGCAGCGTACGGACATTTCGGACGCAACGACAAGGATTTTACGTGGGAGAATTTGGACCTCGTGAATACGCTGAGAAAAGCGGCACGCGCGTAGCATCGACTTTCAATCATCATCAAACAATTATTTCAACAGAAGGAACACATGAATCACAAACCGGGGAAATTCAAAGTCAAGGATATCAAGCTCGCTGCCGAAGGAGACAGGCTGATTGATTGGGCGGAATCACGCATGCCTGTGATGATGGCGTTGCGTGAGCAGTACAGCAGAACAAAACCATTGAAGGGCTATCGCATTGCGGGCTGCTTGCACGTAACGAAGGAAACCGCCGTTCTGGTGAAGACGCTTGTTGCGGCCGGTGCCGAGGTCAGTTGGAGTGGATGCAATCCGCTTTCAACGAACGACGCAGTTGCAGCCTCGCTCGCAAAGCAGGGAATCTCGATCTTCGCATGGCACGGCATGAATGTGAAGGAATTCTACTGGTGCATTGAAGAGACGCTGAAGTTCCATCCGAATCTCACGCTCGACGACGGCGCCGATCTCATCTTCACTATTCACAAGAACCATCCCGAGTTTGCCGAGAAATATGTGATTGGCGGAACGGAAGAAACCACCACCGGTGTGCATCGCCTGCGCGCAATGGCGGCCGACGGCGCGCTGAAGTATCCCGTCATCGCCGTGAACGATGCCGAAACGAAATGGGATTTTGATAACGTGTACGGAACGGGACAGTCAACGCTCGACGGCGTGTTGCGGGCGACCAGCGTTCTGCTCGCGGGCAAGAACCTCGTCGTTGCGGGCTACGGACATTGCGGCAAGGGAGTGGCAATCCGTGCCCAAGGCCTTGGGGCCAATGTGATTGCAACAGAAGTGAAGCCGACCGCCGCATTGAAAGCAACGCTCGACGGCATGCGTGTGATGAAGATGGACGATGCGGCAAAAATCGGCGACATCTTCATTACTGCCACCGGCGTGAAGGATATCATCGTGAAACGTCACTTCGAGAAAATGAAGGATGGCGCAATTGTTTGCAACACCGGACACTACGATTGCGAAATCAATCTCACGGATCTTGCCAAGCTTACCAAAAGCAAGCGTCTCATTCGTGACAACAACATCGAATACACGCTGAAGAACGGAAAGAGGGTGTACATTCTGGCGGAAGGCCGTCTCGTGAATCTCGCGGCGGCTGAAGGACATCCGTCAGAAGTGATGGATATGTCGTTTGCAAACCAGTTCTTGTCCCAAGTCAGGCTGGCAACGGCACACAAGAAGGGGCGCAGATTGGAGAACGGCGTTCACGACATCCCGACTGAACAGGATCAAATGATCGCCGGCGTAAAGCTGAAGACGATGGGCTATTCGATTGATAAGCTCACGCCCGAGCAAGTCAAGTATAACGCGGATTACAGCGCGGGGACATAGGTTCCGGATACCGGCATGATCAAAAAACAAAAGGCGACCTCATAAAGGTCGCCTTTTTTGTGTGTGCCCGGCAGTGTCTTACAGGAACAGGAACGCAAAAACAGCTCAATTTAGAAACCATCGTCAGGCTGAGCGAAGTCTCCCGTAGGCATCCATTTGGGAGAAGCCCGCCATTGTTGTCGGAACACGGTTCGACTACGCTCGCTTTGACCGGTTACTGAAACTAATGCGTACCCGACGACGCTTCCCGGTTGTTCTTTTCCGCGGTTTTCCTACATTATCTACCAATTCCGACCATCCAATATCCAAGTTCCGGTAACAATTGCGCTATCTCCACTCTTTCATTCTTATCGGATTTTATGTGGCGTCCTTCTCGCAGCCGCGTGATCTTCGTTTCGTTCCGTTGAATGCAGATGACGGCCTTTCTCAAAACACCATCAAC
The DNA here is from genome assembly GCA_019637975.1 of Bacteroidota bacterium. Classification (NCBI taxonomy): domain Bacteria; kingdom Pseudomonadati; phylum Bacteroidota; species Bacteroidota bacterium. The sequence goes on from JAHBUR010000006.1 coordinate 61,494, forward strand.
AGCATCTATCAGGATCGCAGCGGGTTCATCTGGTTCGGAACGCAGGATGGATTGAACAGGTATGACGGTCACACATTCAAGACATATCGCCATGAACCGGGAAATGCAAACTCCCTCAGCAACAACTATATCTGGGCGATTCATGAGGATCACCAAAGGATTTTGTGGATCGGGTCGTTCGGCGGCGGGCTGACGCGTTTCGATCCGGCAACGGAAGTTTTCACAAACTTCACACACGACGCGAAGAATCCGCAAAGTCTTTCCAACAACAATGTTTTCGCCATTGCCGAGTATCCCGAAGGAACCCTCTGGCTCTGTACCGATGACGGACTGAACAAGTTCGACACCCGCACAGGCGCAACCTCCCGCTATCTCAACAAGACGGACAACTCCACTGCCGCACGACACACTTCGGCTGTGGCAATTCAGCCGCCCGAACACGTTTGGGCAAGTCTCTCCAACATCCTCTTCCGGCTAAACATTGCAACGGGAACAGCGGATACGTTCAGAACAGCTCCCGCCACCTCAACCGTTATGGGATTCATCACGCAACTCACCTTCCGCAACGACAAACTCCGGATTATGTGCGAAGCCGGGATGATTGAGTACAATGTTCCTACGAATACAAGTTCATTTGTAGATAGAAAAGAGATTGCAGACGGCACGCTCAGCTTGCGGCGCGTGCTTCATGATCCAAACGGGTACGTTTGGTTCGGAACGAACAACGGACTTGTTCTCTGCGACTCAAGCTACAACACGCTTGTGCACGCAACGCACGAATCCGACAACAAACACTCCCTTACGAACAGCTTCGTTCTTTCCCTTTTTCAATCGAGAGAAGGGATTGTGTGGGTCGGTACGAGGGACGGACTGAACAGATTGGACGCCGTCAAAGGAAATTTCCAAACTCTCCGGCGTAAGACAAATTCCTCCAACACACTCAGTCACAGAACAGTGAGAAGGGCAATAGAGGATGCGAGAGGTATTCTCTGGATCGGAACAGTTGACGGACTCGATGCGTACGACAGAAGCCGAAACTCCTTCACGTCATTCAAGCATGAGCCTTCAAACACGAACACCATCAGTTCAAGCTACATCCTGCATCTCTATGAAGACAGCAAACAGAACATCTGGGTCTCGACACGCGGCGGAGGGCTTAACCGCCTGTCATTCCCCAATGGAGATTTGACGCGTGTGGTCGTGAGGAGATTTCCGGGTGGAGGGGCACAAGGATTACTTTCCGCTTCGGTGTATTGCGTGCTTGAAGATCGGAGCGGAACGATGTGGGTTGGAACGCAAGGGCACGGTCTGGCGAAGTATGTTGCGGAACAGGAGAAGTTTATCCATTTCTCCAGCGCATCCGACGGCACAGGGCCGAGCCATTCGTATGTCTATTGCATGCTCGAAGACAGGTTCGGCAACTTCTGGATTGGGACGCCAACCGGCGGCTTGAATCTGTTTGATCGCGAGAGCGGACGCTTCATCTATTTTCGAAATCATCCGGATAATCCTCACAGCCTCAGCAACAACATCGTACTTTCTCTGCACGAAGCTGCGAACGGGTCGTTGTGGGTTGGAACCTCGGGCGGGCTGAACAAGCTCACGATTCCACTGCGGCCGCATCTCTTTCGCCATTTTCAAGATTCGGCGGGATTTGAAACGGATTCCTTGTTTGTGGTGTACGGAAGGCATCACGGACTCCCGAACGAAGTCATTTATGGAATTCTCGAAGATGGAAAGGGACAACTCTGGCTCAGCACGAACCGCGGTCTCGCCGTGTTCGATCCCCGCCTCACGAATCCCGTGATCAAGCTGTACGATGCGAGCGATGGTTTGGCGGGAAACGAGTTCAACCAGGCCAGCTATTTCAAAAATGCGCGGGGAGAAATGTTCTTCGGCGGAACGGACGGGCTGACCTATTTCCATCCCGATAGTATCCGCGGGAATACTTATGTTCCGCCTGTTGTGTTCACGGAATTTCGCTTGTTCAACAAACCCGTTTCCGTTTCGGCTAAGTCGCCGCTGCGTCAGGCGATTCACCGGACTGACGTTCTTGAATTGTCGTATGATGACTACGTCGCTTCGTTCGACTTTGCTGCGCTGAGCTTTGTCAATCCTGAAAAAAATAAATACTCGTACAAACTGGAAGGCTTTGACAAGGAGTGGAGTCCGGCGAGTACACAGCATTCAGCGACGTACACGAATCTTAGTCCCGGCGACTATGTTCTGCGGGTGAAAGCGTCGAACAGTGACGGCGTCTGGAATGAAGAAGGCGCTTCGCTGCGGCTTTCGATTGCGCCGCCCCTCTGGCTTCGCTGGTATGCATACATCGCTTATGTCGGGATGTTCGTTGCAGGAGTGATGATGTTCGTTCGATATCGTGTGCGTTCAGCGAGACGTGAAATGGAAACAGAGACGAAAATCGAGCGGGCGAAGTTGCAGGAGCGCGAGGATGTTCGACGGCAAAGTTCCGCCGATTTTCATGACGAGGCAGGACACAAACTCACCAAGATTACGCTGTTCACGGAGCTTGCGAGAGGGGAAGCCGTGAATAATTCTTCTCTCAAAGAATATCTCGGCAGGATAGAAGAACAAACCAAGGAACTCTCCGCCGGGATGCGTGACTTCATCTGGGTACTCGATCCGGTGAAGGATTCCCTGTTCGAGACGGTGAGCAGATTGAAGGATTTCGGCAATGCGATGTTCGGATATACGGAGACATCGTTTGCCGTACACGGATTACGCGACATCATGAGCGCCATCCCTCTTTCGATGGAGAGCAGAAGGGCGTTGATGCTTATCTTCAAAGAAGCAATGAACAACTGCATGAAGTATGCGCGGGCAAAGAATGTTGTGCTGGAGGTCCGGCTTGACAATGACATGCTTGAGCTTTCGCTGCGGGATGACGGTGCGGGATTCGATTGCAGCAAAGCATCGGGTGGATACGGTATGACGACAATGCGTGACCGTGCGCGGAAACTCGGAGCAGAATTCACCGTCACATCATCCCCGGGAGAGGGAACAACGATTTCCCTTCACGCACCGCTTCATCTCTTTACAAAGGAGAAAGGAAGCAAACATGAGTCATGAGTCAAACCCTCAGAAACGCTCATGTCATGGATCGGCGTCATTGTTCACACTGCTATGAATGCCCCAAATGGGTAATTGATTCTCGCCGATATAGTTGACTACATTTGATTCCGGAGAAATGATGGAAGAAAATAACATTACCGTAACTATCGTAGAAGATGATCCGGAAATCCGGCAGATGCTGAGCCTGATTATTGACCGGTCGCCCGGGTTCTCGTGCAAACATGCATTCGGGGACTGCGAGGGCGCGATCGAGCCGGTGATGCGCAACAGACCCGATGTTGTGCTGATGGACATCGGCTTGCCCCGGATGTCCGGCATTGAGGCGGTGAGATTGCTGAAGGAATCCATGCCCGACACCGATTTCATTATGCTGACGATTCAGGATGACGACAATTCGGTGTTTGACTCATTATGTGCGGGGGCAACGGGCTATCTGCTGAAAGATACGCCCCCTGCCGAGCTTCTCCAATCCATCAGGGAGGTTCGAAACGGAGGCGCTCCAATGACGCCGAGTATTGCCCGGAGAATTGCCGGCTCATTCCGCCGTTCGGTGGAATCACCCCTCTCGTCCCGCGAAACTGAAGTCCTGCAAAAGCTCTGCAACGGCGACAACTACAAGACGATTGCGGATTCCCTCTTCATCTCCGGCAATACCGTTCGTGCCCACATCAAATCCATCTACCGGAAGCTTCACGTTACTTCCCGCGCACAAGCCGTAAGTACCGCCCTCCGCGACAAGCTCGTCTGACAAGAACTACTCATATGGGTAATTGTCTGCGTTGAGATTGCGCAGTACATTTATTCCACATCGGAAGTCCGTTCTTCGACACATCAACAACATTCTTTCGGAAGGGATATATGAGAAAGCAGCTACTCCTCGGTCTTGTGGTTTTCAGCCATGTCTCCGCGCTATCCCAGGTTCCCAATGAGAGCTTCGAGAATTGGGTTGGAACCGAACCGGTTGCCTGGACAACGAACAACGTTCCGGCAATCTCGGTATTTCCGATCACGCCATCTTCCACCAGTCATCACGGTATGCTTGCCATGAAGGGAGAAGTGGTTGATTTCATGAGCGCGGCAATTCCCCCGGTCGTCTACACGAACACGCAGCCACTCGGATTCCCTATTGACAAGAAGTTCCAGTGCCTGTACGGATATTTTCAGTATTCGCCTGTCGGGGGTGATGCCCTGAAGATCTCCGTAGGGATGACAAGAAACGGAGCCGCCGTTGGGGGAGGGGAACTTGTGATTGTCAATCCGCAAAACACATGGCAGGAGTTTGTTGTTGATATCAACTACATCTCCAACGACACCTCTTCCGTACCCGATCACTGCATGATCAATATTACGATCACAAACATCCCCGTTACACACGCAGGGTCGGCGTTTCTGCTTGACGCTCTTGCATTCTGCGGCGAGCAACTCTTTACTTCGTTTTCGACGTTCGGGTCGCATACTGTCATCTCGCAGAATTTTCTTGACCTCAGCGCGACAGCAGAAGGGGCGGATGATTTCGTCGTCCCGGCGGGAAGCCGCTGGACGTTGCAGGCGGTCGAGATACTTGGATCCTATACCCGGGGCGGGCAGGGATTCCAATCGGCAACAGTCAACGTGCGTGCCGACGACAACAACAAGCCGGGCCCGGTGATCTTCTCGGACACGACATTCATCAATCGCGGGCCGAACTTCTTCATCATTCTCAGGGATACGGTCGGGTTCGGTCCGGGACGGTATTGGTTGAACTTCGTCGTCAACATGCCGCGCGGCCCGGACACTTCATACTTCGGATGGGCGACAAGTGCGTCACAAGCGGGCGCACCATTCCACTGGCGCGATCCAAACAATATCCTCGGATTCAATGTGCCTGCCTGGGCTCCGGGTAATCAGAATGGTGTAGGCGGTGGCGATCCCGATCTTGTGTTTGAACTGTTGGGATACCAGCCGGGAACCACAGGCGTCGTTCGAACAGATGCGGGGTTGCCCGATGGATTTGCCCTTGGGCAGAACTATCCCAATCCGTTCAACCCGTCAACCAGAATAGTGTTTACCGTTCCGCAACAATCGCTGGTGACCCTGCGAGTGCACAATCTACTCGGTCAAATCGTGGCGACGCCGGTTCACGAAGAGTTGTCCCCGGGCGAGTATGCAGTCAACTGGAATGCCTCCGGGTTGTCAAGCGGCACGTATTTCTACTCGTTGACTGACGGGCAACGAATGCTGACCCGAAGAATGATACTTCTCAAATGATAGTACAAACAGAAAGGAGATAGACAATGTTACTTCGCTATTCACTCGCGGCCGTCCTCATCCTTGTGTGCTGGTATTCCGGCAGCGGTCAAGTTCCCAATGCCAGTTTCGAGAGTTGGAGCAGCGGGAATCCCGTGGATTGGTTCACGACGAACACCGGGTTCACCAACAACATCACTCAGTCTTCGATCGCTTACTCAGGTTCGTCCTCGGCGAAAGGTGAGATTGTCTCATTCTCCGGCGTACCTTTCATTCCGGGCCTTACCGCAGGGGGGGTGACGCAGCGTGTTCCCATTTCTCAAAATTACTCCGCGGTGACATGCTACTTTCAGTTTTTTCCCAACGTTCCCACCTTGACGATGAGCCTGTACATCGCAGTCAACTTCTTTGATGCACAAAGCAACATGACGGCGCAGGGAAGCCTTCTTGGCCCGTTCGGCACTACCTCGACGTGGCAACAACTCACCGTGCCGATGAACTACAGCGGCGGAAGCGGCCAACCCTCCACCTCTGCAAATATTCAGTTCACGATCAGCGGAACAGGAAACCCCACTCCGTCCGACATGATTGGATCGTACTTCCTGTTGGATAGTGTTGGATTGGTTCTGCCCACTGGCGTAAGAGAACAGCCCGGTGAAATCCCGGCCGAGTTTTCATTGGAGCAGAACTATCCCAACCCGTTCAATCCTTCAACCAACATCCGGTTTCAGATTCCGGAGGGGTCGGCAGTGAAGTTAACGGTTCATAACGTGTTGGGTGAGGAAGTGGCGACCTTGGTGAATGAAGCGCTGAATGCCGGCAGCTATGTCGCCGACTGGAATGCCACGGGAATGCCGAGCGGCGTGTATTTTTACACACTCAACACCAACGGCAGAGTGTTGACGAAGAAAATGATGTTGACGAAATGACTTTCCACAAACCGGGAATACGCATGAACCGTTTAGCATTGATTCCGCTTCTTGCTGCATTAAGCTGTGTAGCCTTCGCGCAAACCGACGTAACGGGAAGTGCGGACCATCCACTTGTGACGCGCTATCCCGGCTCGACAATCGGATACTATGAACAGCAGAACTTTGTGGAGTATTCGATTGCCACCGGTCCGGTCGTATCATACAAGACCATCAAGGACTGGAAGAAGGTGGAAGGGAAGTTGACGCGCATCTATTACATAGTGAAGGGTACGCAAACGTTGAATGAGGTCTATGGAAACTATGCTAACGCTTTCAGGAAGTCCGGTTTCAAGGAACTTGCCCGCGGGATCAAGCCCACAAGTGGTGCTTCAAATGAAATCGGCAGCAACATTTGGCTCGGCACGTTCTACGACAAGAACCCTTTTCCGACCGGGAAGAACATTCTTCTTCTTGCCGGTTCTTCAACATCGGCTGGCTCGTGCTATTGGGCGGGTGAGTTGACGACTGAAAAAGGAACGGTGTTTGCCGTTCTTGGCGGACATCAATACAGCGCCGATCAGAAGGTGTTTCTTCTTGACATCGTCGAACAATCTTCGATGGAGGATGATCTCATCACCGTCAACGCCGATGCGATTCTCAAAGGCATCAGGGCGACGGGCAAGTTTATCATCTACGGCATCTACTTCGATTTCGACAAGGCAGATGTGAAACCCGAATCGGAACCGACACTCACAGAAATCAGTAAGGTGTTGAAAAGCGATCCGTCACTCAGTCTTTACGTTGTCGGCCACACGGATATGAAGGGGAAACTCGAATACAATGTCGATCTCTCGAAGAGACGGGCTTCGGCTGTCGTGAAGGAGCTGATGACGAAGTACGGTATTGCATCAAACCGGCTGACACCCGACGGCGTGGGTCCGCTCGCACCGGTTGCCACCAACGAAACAGAAGAGGGGAGAAAGAAGAACAGAAGAGTGGAATTGGTAGCGAAGTAGTTGCAACGAAAAGGCGGCTCGCATAGGTCGCCTTTGTAGTGTCACTTCAAAACCCCGTTACCGTTTTTCTCGCAGTACTGCTTTTACAGAACTCAATAAATACTCCGCATCGAAGGGCGTGGGTATGTAATCACTCGCCCCCCGCTTCATAGCCTTGATTGCGGCAGACAGTCCTTCGATTCCGGTTATCATAATGACGCGTGTACGCATTTGCCGGTCGCGGATGAATTGCAGAACCTCGAGTCCCGACTTGCCGGGCAGCGCAACATCAAGTATTGCAAGGTCAAACCGTTCCTTCGACAGCCGGGCAATGGCATCGAGTCCGTTGCCCAGCACTTCGACACTATAGCCGGCACGGGCGAGTTCGGATTCAACAACCATTCTCAGTCCCTGCTCATCTTCAACCAGCAGAATCCGCCTTGAACTTTCCGTTGCGCCGCTGCGTCCTTTTTGAAGTTCCTGTTGCATGTTTCAGATGAATTTGTAAATTACAGCCATCCTCCCGAACAAAATTGTCATTCTTCGGGCCCGTTCGTTCCAATATGCTGATGCCATGCGACAACGACTCTTGGTTGTATTGACCGTTGCCGTGGTGACTCTGGGGGAATTCGCCACCCGCTCTCCTGCACAGATTTCCGCATTTCCATACGTGCAGAACTTTGATTCTGTTCAAACGCCGTCTCTGCCGACGGGGTGGAGTTCGACACAGAACAGGACTCCGGGGACGAATGACTTTCTAACCGTCTCATCGAATCCCACAAATTCGCCGCCCAATGCGGTACAGTCGGGCAACAGCACTTCTGTGGAACAATCCTTTGTGTCGCCGCTTTTCAATTTTGCCGGTTTATTGCCGCAGTCGATGGGATTCTATGTCCGTCGAACCGGCGCTCATATGGCTGTCATGTTGGTTGAGGCTTCAATTGACAGCGGAGTGACGTATTCCATTTCGCTCAGTGATTCTCTCCGGAATCCAGGCAACACGAACTATATTCCCATACTCCTGGACCTGCCTGTTCAACTCGCAGCACATTCAGCCGTGAGGTTTCGCTGGAGGATTTTACCGGCAGCGGGAGCAGCAACTGTAACACTTCGAATTGATGATGTTACGATCAATGCGAGAACCCCCGATGATCTTCACCTTTCCGCTGTGCGGTTCGTCCCACAATTTCCTGTTGAAGGTGATTCTGTTATCGCCTCTGCAAAGATAATAAATGTCGGACAAGAAAGCGCACAAAATTTTTCTGCTGAGTTCTACATCGATGCCAACAACGATTCTATACCGCAGCCGTCGGAACTGCGGGCCACGGTGCTGAGTACCTCAGTACTCGCCGTGTCGGATTCAATTGACCTGAATGCCAACCTCGGAGTGTTTGCTGCCGGTTCGCATGTCGTGATCGTCAAGGTTGTCTATCCCCCCGATCAAAATCTCTCCAACAATCAGCGCATCGGAATCTTAAACGTCGGATACCCTGTTCGCAGCGTTGTCATCAATGAGATCATGTACGCTCCGACGAGTCCCGAGCCGGAGTGGGTTGAACTGATGAACACAAGGGCCGATTCTGTCAGTCTGAAAAACTGGATGGTTGCCGACAGTAGCAGGGTCTTCAGGCTTATTGCTTCGCAAGATGTGAAGATTGCGCCCGGTGGATTTGCTGTCCTGACAGGCAATCCTGCTTCGTTCATCACCATTCATCCAAATATCCTCGCTCCGATTGTCGGTGTTACAGGTTTCCCGTCGTTGAATAATGGGGGAGATGCAGTCATGCTGTACGACAATCGGGGTTTTGCGATGGACAGCGTCCGATACACGCCGGCGTGGGGAGGAAGCACAGAGAGGAGCCGCTCGCTTGAGCGTATCGATCCGCTTGGTCCGTCAACCTCACCCAATCGAGCGGGCGGCAGCCAGAGTGCAGGCAGAAGTACTCCCGGCGAACGTAACTCTGTAAGTCGTAAAGACAGGGATTTGGCGGCCGATTCGCTGTGGACGATTCCGATGCAGCCGCTCGTTGGTAATGCTGTTCATGTCGCTGTCAGAATACAAAACATCGGTCGCGAAACGGTTCCTGCCTTTTCCGTGAGCCTGTTTGAAGACGCGAACGCCGATTCAATTCCGCAGCCCGGCGAACTGGTGAGTACTCTGATGCACTCCGCGCCGTTGGCTCCGCTTTACTCGGCGCTGGTTCAGTTCTCGCTGGGTATAGTTCTGGCCGACAAATTCCTGATTGCTCGTATTGATTACGCCGCTGACGAAGATACTTCCAACAATATCATATTCGGAAAGATCCTGCCCGGCTATCCAACCGGTTCGGTACGCATAAACGAAATCATGTATGTTCCGACGGGTACCGAGCCTGAATGGATTGAGTTGTTCAACACCCGGCCCGATTCCATCAATCTCAAAGGATGGCTGGTATCCGATAATATAGTGACGAGCAAGCGCGTGATTACGGAACACAATGTTATGTTGTTCCCAAACAACTATGTGGTGCTTGCCAGGGATTCAGCGGCGTTGCTCGATATTCATCCGGGCATTCCTGTGCGTGTTGTTCATGTCGCCAGTCTCCCGACACTCAACAATTCGGGCGACGCTGTTATTGTGTATGATAACCGCACCGTAATGATGGATAGTGTTGCTTATCTCTCCGCGTGGGGAGGAAGCAACGGCACATCGTTGGAACGTATCGATCCGCTCGGTTCGTCGACTGCCCAGACAAATTGGGGATCTTCACGGAATCCTGCGCGCAGCACACCCGGGTTTCGCAATTCGCTTGCGCGAAAAGACCATGACCTTGCGCTTGATTCGGTGCGAACAACTCCGCCGCTGCCGCTCGCGGGTGATACCCTTTCGATTTTTGCCCCCGTGAGAAACCCCGGGCACGAGACAGCCCAAGCGTTTTCGATTCATCTCTACAAAGATGAGAATGCCGATTCGTTGGGCCAACCCGACGAACTGCTTTCCACTGTTGTCCGATCTTTTCCGCTTCCACCTCTTGATTCTACGTTGGTAGTCTTCGCTGTCGAAAGCATACCGGCGGGAAACCACCTATTCATCGTTCGGTTGGAGTTTGCATCTGACGAAGATACTTCAAACAACACTCGCTACATGAGACGTATAGTAGGATATCCTGCCGGTGCCGTGCGCATCAATGAAATCATGTATGCTCCGTCGAGCGGCGTTCCGGAGTGGATCGAATTGGTGAGCACACGGTCGGATACGATTGATATCGGCAAGTGGTTCCTGGGCAACCGTTCGAGTACATCCCGATACGAAATCTCTCCAACATCGCTTTTCCTTCTACCTGATGAATATCTTGTCGTGTCGAAAGATACGGCCCTGTTCCGTGCAGCGTATCCGTCAGCCGGGCAAAGGATCGTTCAAACATCATCGCTTCCGACATTCTTGTGGAACAATTCGGGCGATGCGGTGGTATTGGCAGACAGCCGGAAGATAATAATGGACTCCGTGTTCTATTCCTCGACGTGGGGCGGGACGGGAGGAAAATCATTGGAGCGATTGGATGCGCTCGACGCGGCCAATGATTCCACCAATTGGGCAACCTCTGTTGATTCACTGGGGGCAACTCCCGGAAGGAGAAACTCGCAAGTGCGCTTCGATCACGATCTGCGTGCCGTAAGAATCGAATCCGATACGGCGTCGCCGGGTTCGAATGTGAACCTCCGTATCATCGTCAGAAATGTAGGAAAGAATCCATCTGCCCAATTCTCGCTTCTCTTGTTCGATGATGTGGACGGAGATTCAGTCGGCTCGTCTGCAGAGTTATTTCATCAACTGACTGTCTCGCAACAGTTGGACTCAAGAGATTCATTGACTGTTCCGGTTTTGTGGAGTCGCCCGGCGAGTGGAGTTCATCGCGTGATCGCGGAGATTGTTTACGTGCCGGATGAACGCGTCTCCAACAACACTGCATTTGCATTGGTTCGTGTCGGGTATGCTGAGCGGACTCTTGTTATCAACGAAATTATGTATGCTCCCCTTTCAGGCGAAGCTGAATACGTCGAGTTCTACAATTCATCTCAACACGCTGTTGATGTTGCCCAATGGAGGATTGTTGACCGGCCGACGGGCAGCAGTTCCAGAAACGAATTCACGCTTTCCGTAAACTCCAAGTTCGTTCGTCCGGGAGAGTACTTCGTGCTTGCATCGGATTCGAGTATTACACGCCGCCTCCTTACCGGCACCGAACAGCGGCCCCTCGTAATCGTCAATCAGTCAAGTCTCAGTCTGAATAATGACGGAGATGATATCGTGTTGATGGATGCATCGGGATTTGTGATTGACAGCGTTTCCTATTTGCCGTCGTGGCACAACCCGAATGTCACCGACAAATCGGGGCGATCACTTGAGAAGATCAATCCGCTGTTATCATCGAACGATTCGCGCAACTGGTCGACATGTGCTGAAGCCGGAGGCGGAACGCCAGGAAGAACGAACAGTGTGTTCGCCACAACACTGCCCGCTCGTTCGAACCTTTCCTTTTTCCCCAATCCCTTCTCACCGGACGGGGATGGGCGGGAGGACTTTTGCATCATTCAATATGAAGTGCCGCTAACCGTCTCAACCATTCGTGTGCGTATCTATGACGCTCTCGGCCGGCGCATTCGAACTCTTGTTAACAACGAGCCGGGAGCGGCCCGCGGCAGTGTTGTGTGGGATGGAATGGACGATGACAAACAGAAAGCCCGTGTTGGCATCTACGTCGTTTTGCTCGAGGCCATTGACGACAAAGGTGGCGTTGTGGAAACGGCAAAAGGTGCTGTTGTGCTTGCCGCCCGGTTGTGATCGCAGAAAAAGAAAACGCGAGGCCGTGCCTCGCGTCTTCGGTGTTGCGGCAAGCAGGTATGTCCCCCTCACACCCACTTACCCGCAAACTCTCCAAACATCAGATTGTCGATAAACGCAAGAAGTTCAGCAACGGGGGTTGTCTTCGAGAAAAAGAAATCAATGTCGGAGTCAAGACAGAGAACATCCGAGTATGCATCGCCGTAGCCCGAGATAAATATGAACTTGGTCTTCTTGTATCGCTCCAGCTCCCGGGCGTACGAGTGCAGCATGATGCCGTCAAGCGTCGGCATCTTGATATCCGAGATGATCAGATCGATGTCGGGCCGGTCGAGAAGCTGGCATGCTTCCGATCCGTCGGTTGCCGTTAGCACGGTATAACCGTTCAGAAACAGCGACTCCTTCATGAAATTGAGATAGTCTTCGTTATCATCTACGAGGAGGATATTCATTGTAACCCCATGTCCTTGTTGTTTGCTTTCATTCCGCTCTACACCCACACTTCAGCGTATTTTCCGAACATCAGCCGGTCGATAAACCGGATAATTTCCTGTGCCGCCATTGTCTTGTCAAGAAAATAGTCGCGTTCCGGGTTCAAGTTCAGTTCGCCTTCATACACTTCACGGTACCCTGAGATGAACACAAACTTGGTTTTCTGATAACGCCTCATTGTCCGGGCAGCCTTGTGCAACTGAATGCCGTTGAGATTCGGCATCTTGATATCCGAAATGATGAGATCAACAGTTGCCGCCGACATGATCCGGTGTGCCTGTTCACCATCATCCGCCGCGTACACCGTGTATCCATGCTCGTACAACGCCTCCTTCATCGGGAAGAGATAGTCCACATTATCATCAACCAGAAGTATGTCCATTGCTCAACCGCGTGAATTATTCATCTGAGTAGATACATGCGAAATCCTTGCCAATTTTTTTGTGCAGTAATACGTGAAAGATTGCAGGGAAAAGTTGAGCGAAGAGATAAGATGCTGTGAGATTGTAGAAACGAAAAAGGGTGGCTCTTTGAGCCACCCTTGTCCGGTTATACCGTGAAATCAATGCGCAGACGAGTGTATGAAGCTGCCGAACATCACCTCATTTACCTTGCGGACAATTTCCGCGATTGGCGTTGTTTTGCTCAATAGGAAGTCCTTCTTGGGATCCAACTTCATCAGATCGGCATACACATCGTCGTAGCCGGTGACAAAGATGAACTTCGTATTGCGATACTTGTCCATCTCGCGGGCAAAGGCGTGGAGCTTGATTCCGTCCAATCTTGGCATCTTGATATCGGAAATGATGAGATCAATGTCTGTGCTGTCAAGAATTTCACAGGCTTCGGACCCGTCTGTAGCCGTGACTACCGAGTACCCGTTCTCGAACAACACCCGCTTCATGAGCTCGAGATAGTCAACATTATCATCAACCAGAAGTATGTCCATTGCGCGTTCCCTTTTGTAAGAAGAAGATGAGACCGATGAAGGGAGTGAAGCAATACTGATGCCGAAAGTAACCCGTGTCGCGTTTTACATTGCGGCGGGAAACCCGGCTTGAGAAATCATGCAATTCTTCAAAATAATAGGGAAGTGTGCCGGGTGTGATGAGTTTCGGCCGTCGCTACGAGTTCCGGTCGAGTAATTCTTTCATATCCGAACGTACCAATCTGTACAAATGCCAATCGCGCATATGTGATGCCCCAAGCCGTCGGTAAAAATCTATGGCAAGTTGGTTCCAATCGAGCACGGTCCATTCCATTCGCCCGCAGCCGCGTGTATAGGCCTCCTTCACCATCTCCGCAAACAACGCATAGCCTGCTTTCTTGCCCCGGTACTCCGGCAGAACGAACAAGTCTTCAAGGTATAACGTCGGCAGCGCCAGAAAACTTGAGTACGTTTCGAACACAAACGCATACCCGGCCGGTTTTCCGTCGAGTTCGGCCAGATACGCGTTCAGCTTAGGCGGCTCAGAGAACATATCGCGGATAAGCCTTCCTTTTGCTTCCGCATCCGGTGGAGCAAGCTTCTCATATTCAGCGAGGGCATCAACAAGGGAGAGAATTGTCTCTGCATCGGCCGGTGTTGCTTTCCGGACTGTCGGGATACTGGCGGCGGCGTTCATAAACCTCACGGGTTGGTGATGTTGAAATGTGAGCGTAAGATAGCGGAATCCGGCCGGATGAACAAGACGCATAATGATTGATTTTGGACGGTCGCTTGTTTAGATTGGTAGCGTATTCAAGTTCCTTGGTCAAAGGGATACTGCATCCCTCACAACACCCGCCCTGTGGGCGATACCCGCTCCTTTCCATTACGTTTCAAGCAGCCGTTTCATCAGCCGTTCGCTGTATCAGTGTTCGGAGCAATCCAGATGGTTGGGCATACGATTTCACATTATACGATTCTTGAGCAACTCGGAGAAGGCGGGATGGGAGTCGTGTACAAAGCGCGTGATGAAAGGCTGGATCGCATCGTTGCATTGAAGTTTCTCTCAGGCTCAACAGCGATGTCACCCCGGGAAGTCGCGCGGTTTCGTCAGGAAGCCAAGGCTCTCTCCGCACTGAACCACCCTCATATTGCAACCATTTATGATTTCGATGAAGCCGGCGGCAAGCTATTCATCGTACTTGAGTATCTGTCTGCCGGTACGCTCAGAACCATGATCAATGAGGCCGCCTCCCGGCACGCGACAGTCCCCATTGACGACGTAGTGAGGTATGCGATGCAACTTGCGGGGGGGCTGTCGCATGCGCACAGTCGCAAGATTGTTCACCGTGATGTTAAGTCCGACAATGTGATGATGGCTGAAGACGGCTCGGTGAAGATCACGGACTTTGGACTTGCCAAGTATCGGGGGGCAGCATCAGTGACAAAAACCGGTGACAGGCTCGGAACCACCGCGTATATGTCGCCTGAACAACTGCGTGGGGAAGAGGTTGACTTGCGTTCGGACATATTCTCCCTTGGCATTGTTCTGTATGAGCTGGCGACTCTGCACTTGCCGTTTCGTGGCGACCATGAGCCTGCCTTGGCATATTCTATCGTAAATGAAGATCCGATCCCGATGCGCGGATTCCGTGATGATATTCCGGATGGTCTGGAAAAGATCATCATGAAATGTCTGGAAAAGAACATGTCGGATCGGTATCAGTCAGCTGAGGAAATTGTGCAGGACTTGAAAAGCCTGCGGGCCCGGGATGAGGTTCATGTGGTCAGCGGAAAGAGTTCGTTGTTGTTGGGGGGTGTTGCTATTCTCATTACCGCTCTCATTGCTGCAGTGTATCTGTTTACGAAACCTGCGGAGCCGACGCCCGATATCAGAAAGACCATCGCCGTGTTACCGTTTATGAACTTTAGCGACAACAAGGAAGACGAGTACTTCAGCGACGGAATCACCGAGGATATTCTCACTCAACTTTCTAAGATTGCCGACCTCAAAGTCATTTCCCGAACATCCATCATGCAGTACAAGAACACGCCGAAGAATGTGCGTGAGATCGGAAAAGAACTGAATGCAGGTGTTGTGTTGGAAGGCAGTGTGAGGCGCTCCGGCAATCGGATACGGATTGTCGGGCAACTTGTTGATGCGAGGAACGATCAACATGTATGGGCGGAAACATACGATCGTGAGATGGAAGATGTGTTCGACCTTCAAAGCGATGTAGCGCGGAAGATTGCGGCAGCGTTGCACGCAACGCTCTCGGCGGATGAAAAGCGCCAACTCGGCAAGAAGCCGACCTCCGTGCCCGAGGCGTACAACTACTACCTCAAAGGCCGCGATTATTACTACCGTTACAGGATGCAGGACAACGAAACAGCAATCGGGCTGTTTCGGAAGGCGATCGACCTTGACCCAGCGTACGCGCTTGCCTGGGCTGGATTGGGCGACGCCTATGCGCAGAAATTCGGGCGGTTTGGCTCGGAAATTTCATGGTTGGATTCCGCTGTCGCTGCAAGCCGGCGAGCAATCGAACTGGATGAATCATCTGCCGAAGCGCATAAGGCTCTGGCAAATGCGTACTTCTACAAAGGATTCTACAACCAAAGTCTTGCAGGCAATCTGCGTGCCGTTGGTTTGGATCCCAATAATTATGGCGCAATCGGAAACATAGGAGTTATACATATCTTTCAAGGCAAGCTCGATGAAGCGCTGCCATGGTTGAAGCGCGGCCTTGCGCTTGCTCCAACCAATCCCGTTCAGGCAACCAATATCGGTGACGTGTATCGCCGGCTCGGATTGGATCGTGAAGCCGAGGAATGGTTGACGAGAGCACTGGCGCTTCAGCCGGACCTTGGTGATGCAAATTTTAATCTGGCGTTGGTGTACCTTCTGCGTGGAGAGACCGAAAGGGCTGTCAGCCAAATGAGCGTGTCGGTTGCGGCCAACTCCGATGATCCAAGAGTGCTGGATAATGCCGGCTTCGTGGCAAGTTGGGCGGGCAAGTTTGCGATAGCGAGACAATACTACGAACGTTCAGCCAGCAAGAGTTCAAGTTCAGAAGCCCAAATCGGATTGGCATTTCTTCTCATGAAAGAAGGTAAGCAGCATGAGGCGAAGCGCCTGCTGGATATTGCCGAAGAATATCTGCGCCGCCTCATCGAATCGGGTGACGAGTCGTATGAGCCACGGTTTCGCCTGGCTGCAATCGGTGCAATTCGGGGGAACAGTGCCGAATCACATGCGTGGTTGCTAAAGGCAATCGAGTCCGGATATCGTGAGTATTATTTGCTTCAGCGGCATCCTTGGTTCGGGAAGGCGCTTACTGCCGGTCAATTCGGGAAATCCCTCCTACAACTGCAGACCATGATCGAGGGCATGAGGCACACGGTTAAGGAGAATGAGGTTATGGAGTAGAGATCCCGGTCACAGCCTGTTTGTGCCGTTTTTTGAAAATCCCCTCTCACTCACTATATTCATTCATGCCTTTACCATCCCTTACTGTCAAGACGTTCATCGCTGGGCGAACTGCTACCATTGCCGCGGGCCATCAAGCCGGCGCCGGCGGCTTTGCCACTTGCGCATCGCTCACCGCTATGATGGATGAGGCTCTCATTCTTGCCTACAATCACCTTTCCTCCCGGCAGAAACGGATTGCTGTTCTCGCTCTTGGCGGATATGGCCGTGCCGAACTGTGCCCCAAGTCCGACATTGATGTGATGGTGCTTGCCGAAGACGGCGAAAGCCGAGATGAAGCCGAACATATTGCAAAGTCATTTCTATTGCAGTTGTGGGATGCCGGAATCAATGTCGGCCACAGTGTGCGGACTGTGAACGAAGCAATGGCGCTGAACGGTGAGTTGGTTGATTCATGGGCATCGATGCTGGAGAGCCGATTTGTGTGCGGCAACGCTGAATTGGCAGCGACATTTTTCGATACACTGAAAAGGCACGTTGAACGCGGAAACGATACCTGGTTCATCGAAGGCGTGTTTGAAGAGGTTCGAGCACGGCACAGACGATTTGGAAATTCAGTAAAACTCCTTGAACCCAACATCAAAAAAAGCGCGGGCGGATTGCGTGATTTTCAATCCGTATTCTGGCTGCATCGCGCAAACGATTCCCAGTATTGGTTCCCTGTTGAGACCCATTCTCCCGCCTCGTTGACGTTCGTTGACATGCTTGCTCGTAATGGTGTACTGGAGAGTCAGGAACGCGATATTGTAGTGCGGGCTCTTCAGTTTCTTTTTCGTGCCCGGCACGAAATGCACTTCCGCAGGCAGTCGGCAAGCGACGGGCTCGAGTATGCGTTGCAACGTGAGGTGGCGGAGGCTCTTGGATTCGGCGGCAAGGCGGAGTTGCGATCGGTCGAGGTGTTCATGCGGGAATACTATCTTCATGCCCGAACAATCCACAGGTTTCATCAGAATCTCTCCCATCGGTTCAGGGAGATGATTGAGCCTGTGCGGCACAGTTCTTCGACGGCCGAGCAAGTGGGTGAAGGATTTTTCCGCGTTGACGATCTTCTCGCTGTCGAGCCGGGAACCGGACGTCTTGCCGGAGCGAAACAGATCCTTGAAGCATTTGCTCTTTCGGCTGAACTGGAGGTGGACTTGCATGTGGATCTGCGGCGGGCAATTGCAAGCAGTCTCGATCTTTTTTCAAATGAGCAGCTATGCTCTGCCGGGGTTGCGGCGCAATTCCGGAGAATTCTCAATACCCGCCGGGTTGCCGCGACACTGCATGATATGAACGAGCTTGATGTTCTTGCAGCGTATATTCCCGAGTGGGGGGAACTCGTGGCATTCTTCCAGCATAACATGTATCACTATTTTACGGCAGACGAGCATACGGTAATTGCCCTGGCGAATGCAGAACGGTTGCGTGAGCGGCAAAGCATTCTGCGCGAAGTATTCCGTATGTTACGGCGGAAGGATGTTCTCTATCTTGCCATCCTGCTTCACGATATTGCCAAGCCGCGCGGTGTTGCCGATCATGAGGTCACCGGTGTTGCCGTTGCCCGTACCGTGCTCGATCGTCTCGGCATGTCCGATGTATTTGATGATGTCGCGTTTCTCATCCGCAATCATCTGGTCATGGAACAGATTGCATTCCGCCGGAACATTCACGATCCGGCAACGATCAGGGAATTTGCTGCAAAGTTCCAACGCCCCGAACAGTTGGACTATCTGTACGTGCTGACGTACGCGGATCTTTCTGCTGTGAACACGAATGTCTGGACGGAATGGAAATCATCACTCCTCCAAGAGTTGTACCAGCTGACCTCCGAGGTATTGAGAAGAAATTTGAAAGGTACCGAGATCGATGAGTTCAAGCAATCCCGACACGAAGCTGCTGTTGAAGCGCTGGTTGACCGGCTCAGTGAAGCGCTTCCGCGAGACAGGGTTCACGACCACATCAACGGTATCGGCAGCGATGCCTATGTTGCATTGTTTTCGGATGAGGAGATTGAACAGCATATTCGCAAGAGCGCAACCGATGAAACGGTGTCTGCGATTTTTGTCCGGCAGGAGGGGCACAGCGAGATTACGGTTATTGCCCGGGACGCCCCGTTTCTGCTTTCAAAATTCTGCGCCGTGCTGGCGGCAAATGACGCGAACATCTTTGACGCAACTATCTTCACCCGTGAAGACGGCATTGTGATCGACCGCTTCCGTGTCAGTGATGCCGCAACGCATGGAGAATTGCGTGAGGCGGTCTGTGTCAAGATCACGAGAGATCTCACCGATGTGTTGGAGGGACGGCTTGACATTGAACATCTCTTTGCCGCGCACCGGAGAAAGTGGAAGCGCAGGCAGAAGGCGCCCGCGAACCCGAATATCAGAACCGATGTGCAGTTTGAAGACCATCCGCGGTTTACGATCATCGATGTGTATGCGCCCGATTCACTCGGCTTCCTCTACCGGGTTACGGAGGCCATCTCGAAACACGGACTCGATATCTACTTTGCAAAGATTGCGACCCGTGTGGACGGTATCGTGGATGCATTCTACGTGCTTGACCGGAACGGCAATCACATTACCGAACCCGCTCACCGCGAAGCGGTTCGTGAGGATATTCTCTCGATGATCAGGCAGCTTGCTGAACAGGAATTATCCGGATCATCACATGAACTCTAAGCCTATCGGCGTTTTTGACAGCGGTATCGGCGGATTGACGGTCGTCCGGGCGCTGACGCATCGGCTGCCGCATGAAAATATCGTCTACTTCGGGGATACGGCCCGCGTGCCGTACGGGCCGAAATCCCCCCAAGTTATACGCGAATATGCTGCACAAGATGTTGGTTTTCTCACGTCAAGAGACGTGAAGATGATCGTGATTGCTTGCAACACCGTGTCCGGCGTGGCACTGGATGTTGTGATGAAGCATGCAAAAGTACCGGTCGTTGGAGTTATCCTTCCCGGGGCTGACGCCGCAGTTGCGGCGAGCAAGAAGAAGAGAATCGGTGTCATCGGAACCATTGCAACCGTGAACAGTAAAGCGTATGTTCACGCAATCAGGTTGTTGGATAAGGAGATGGAGGTGTTTTCACAGGCATGTCCGCTCTTTGTGCCGTTGGCGGAGGAAGGTTGGACGCATCATGCTGTGACCGGGCTTGTTGCGAAGGAGTATCTCTTTCCCCTCAAACTCGAAAAGATCGACACGCTTATTCTCGGCTGCACGCATTATCCGATTCTCAAAGATGCTATCAAAGCAGCCGTTGACGGGAGCGTGACGTTGATCGATTCCGGCGAAGCAACAGCAGTGGAGGTGGAACGGATTCTCGACGAAAAAAATCTGCGTAATTCTTCAAAACTCAAACCGCATCTCCAGTTCTTCGTGAGTGATCTTCCGGCAAAGTTCTCTGAAATTGGCGAGAGGTTCCTCGGACAGAAGATGGGGCGGATAAACAAGACCGGGGAATTCTAACTTCAGACCGGACTCGTTTTTTCAAGGACTATCTCACCCAAACAACAACGCCTTGCCCCTTCCGGAACAAGGCGTTGTGTTTTCAGCTCTGCCGTCTATCTTTATTTCAGAAGGACCAGCTTCTTGGCTTGCGAGAAGTTGCCCGCCTGCAAGCGATAGAAATACACGCCGCTTGCCATGTTGGAAGCATTCCATGTGGCTTCGAACGATCCCGCATTCAGCTCCCCGTCTTGCAATGTCGCAACGAGCTGCCCGATGGTATTATAGATCTTCAACGTGACATGCTCTTTCAACGGAATGGCAAACTTGATTGTTGTACTGGGATTGAATGGATTCGGATAGTTCTGCGATAGCACGTAAGTTACGGGGACTCCTTGTCCGGTTTCCCTCACATCCGTGCTGCCGAAAGCGTAGTGAATCTCGCCCACGAGTGCGCGTGATGTGAAGAAGCTGCCGGTCGTCGTGAACGGCGCCGACCGTACGTCACCTGTCACGAGTCTCAAATTGGCATCGAAGTAAGTTTCGTAAGGCGGTGTTCCCGTGCCGAAGTAGCGCGGACCGATCGTGTTGAATCGCATTGCAACACCGACGGTATCCCCGGGTGTGACGACAATCGGCGGGGTGGAGAACAACAGCGACACACCGCTAGCGACTGGACCTTGTGTAACCGGCACCGTGCCAACTGAAGTCCAACCGTCTGTCGAACTGCCCGGTCCTGATCCAACCGGTCCGCCCAGCGCGTTGCCCGTTCGGGTAAAGAACTCAATACTGAAAGCAGCTCCGGCGGTTCCGGCATTGGCAGTTGTCATGTTAGTGATGGTGACGGTTTGTGCACCGCCAATAAGATTGAAGAACATTCCCCAACCTGGCGACCCGCCGTTATTTGCCGGTCCGGGATTGGCAATGAGAATTGTGGGCGGAACAGCCCGCTTGAAGGTTATGTCGAAAGTCTGGCTTGAGGCAAGGGAATCTGTTCCTGAGTATGCGTATACGCGCCACTGACCTGTTATCGAATCTCCTTGCGCAACGCCCAATCCGGCAATAAGCGAATCAAGCTGGGAACTGCGGAATGTGGCGGATGTATCCAAGCCCGCTGGAATATTCAGCCGGATGGTTCCCGCAAAGGTAGGTGTTGCAAACTTCCACCTGTATGATGCACCGTCACCCGATTTCCTCCACACTACAGTAATGGGTGCAGTTGAGGCGGCGCTTGTTACAACGGTCGCGTCGTTGGCAGGAGAGACAAGACCGAACGCCGAGAGTACAGGCCGACCGCGTTTGAAGGTAATTGCTCTCGGGCCATTACTCGATTTCAGTGAATCGTTGGCAGGAGGATTGTTTCTGAACGCCCAGACATCCCACTGGCCCGTAACAGAATCTCCTTGTTGTACACCCAAGCCTGCGAGTATGGCATCAACTTCGCCCAACGTCGTGTTGATGGAGTTGGTGGAAGAGGGTAACGTCACAATGCGCGGCGGAACGATCGGCGCGCCGAAAATCCATTTGTACGTCGCCGTTGCCGTGGAGGTATCCCACGTAACAGTGACGGGAGTCGTCGAACCGGGAAGCGTCGTTATCGTCACTCCGGCTGCAGGGGTTTGCAGCGCAAAGGGATTCAACGGATTGGAACTGGCCGTTCCGTACATGGTAAACGGAGCCCCTTGCGGATTTCCCGTTGCCGGTGCCACGCTATCGCGCATCGCCTGCCATATTGTACCTGTGAACTGTCGCGCATTGCCTGTCTCAAACTGTCCCAGAATTGTCACAGCCGGTTGCCACGGACCGCTCGCCAGTGAACCCGTCATTGTCCAATCCAGCCAGTACGTACCGGGCAGCAGCAGAAGGCCGCCGACATCAACAATATTGCGCATGATGGGGCGATCGGATGCCAAAAGGTTGGTAGCTATCACCCGGTAAATTCCGGAAAACCGTGTGGCAATCATGCGGTTGGTGGTGATGTCCCCGAAGATAATGTTGCTTCCAGCCTCTCCGGGCGGTCCGTCCCAAATCTGTAATCGCACAGCCGTCATTGTCGAGGTCGTGGTACTGCCCGTCTGATATCCGAAAAACGCGATTGAGTCGACAATCCATGCACCACCGCTGACGGTAAAATCATCGGCAACACGGAAACTCGCGCCTGCGTTCACGTTGTACCCGTAGGTATTCAGCACGGTATTCTGCAACGAACTGGCATCAGCACCGCCCAAGCCACCACCCGGGTGCGTGACAAGGGGGCCGTTGTCATAGAGTAATGCAAGAGGAGACAGGATATGCGACTGGCTGCCATCGCCGGTCGGTTGTACCAACGGGGTCGTTCCCCCGGCAGGCATGTTGGCTTCATCGCGGGCGTTGCTATTGTCTTGGCCAAAACCGGTTGAACAAATAAAGGCAACACACGCAAAGAGAGTACAGAGGTGTTTCATGATAGATCCTCTCTGGTTTGTGATTGGTTGATTGTTTGGTGATGTTTTGATTGTGGTGGAACAGGTAAAGAAAATTACACATGCTGCATGATCAAGAATCAGAGCCGGAAACATTAAGAGGATTGAACACACAGGAACGAAAGGTCTTCTGTGCGTGATGAACTTCCGAATCATCAAGCGTGATAGAAACAGAAGTCTGGTTTGAACGAATGGGAGAAGTTCGTGTCACTGGTTGATTTACCGCTGAATCCGTTATGACAACCTTCTGCTCACAACTCGATTCGGAGTGACTACACAACGGGAACTTAGAAATAGTGAATGAAAAAAGCAAGCATTCTGCAATTTCGGTAGTGTCTCGGTTTGAACTGAGACACTACCGCAATTTCGCGTTGACTCATGGTATGGCTCGACAAGAATCCGCGCAGAAGCTATGCCAATCTGAGCAGGTTCATCAGAGCACCGGGCTTTGGTTTACACCGTTTTCTCGTTCCTGTCTCTCTCGCCCGCATCCATCTTTTAGAGGAGAAGGTTCAATGTGGCGGTGATGTACGATCCCGTCCACCCTTGTTTGCTCTATTTCCTCTTGGTATATTTTGACTGATTTGTTTGATCGCGTTACTCTCCTGAAATCATGAACAAATCCAACCAATCCCCAAATAGGAAGGAGTCCCCTATGAAGCCTTCGGTGTTGTTTTCTGTTCTGTTGTGCCTCTCGATCCCGGCATTTGCCGGTGAACCCGGTTCCTCTCATGTCGGTACGAGCGTTGTCACATCAACGTCGAACGGACACATCCTCCAACGATCCGAAACTGTTGCGGAAAGGAATCCGCTTCCTGCGGCGGTAAGCGAACTTGAGCGCATCCGCAGCACACCGGTGCCGGGCACTATGCGTTTGAATTCGTACGTTAAATGGAATGCAAGTGATGCCACCGCCATTGCACAGGATGTTACCATCAACACGAACGGCGGAAGTCCGTTTGTCGGGTGGAACCTGAATTCTCCCCGTGTCTCATTCTTTGACGATGCCTCCAATGCGCCGCTGTGGGAGTATTTTTCCGATCCGCAGGTGTACCGGAATTTTATTGCATTGTCGGCGACAGCGGATATTGTTGCCAATGCGAGCTATCATAATATCTATCTCTTCAACAAGAACACGGGAACGGTCACGTTCAATTTCGAGATTCCGGATGGACGCATCGGCGGACCGATTGCTGTTTCGCGTGACGGCAGCTTCATGACGTGTGCAACATCGTCGCCGCTTTCGGGGGGAATGCATCGTGTGTACGCGTTCAATCCCACTTCTACAACTCCGCTCTGGACGTTCGATTTCAGCGATGCACAGAGTACGGGAATCTATGGCATCAACATCAGCGTGGATAAGTCGACGGTTATTGTCAACGGCAAATTCCGTGCGTGGGTGTTGAATGCCGCCACCGGAGCGGTAAAAGCCGAACTCGAAATCAGCAACACCGAATCCCGCGTTGCGATGAGTGCCGACGCCTCGGTAATTGCCATTGCGGAGCTTTCGGGCTTTGTCCGCACGCTCACGTGGAGCGCCGGGCAGAATCGTTACAACCAACTCTGGCAGTACAAAATTCCTCCCGGCGCATTTACGAACTGGGCAAGCGCCGTCGACATCTCCGCCGACGGTTTGACGATTGCCGCCGGCTCGCTGATTTTCCTCAGCGCGGGCTACGACGGCTCGATTTACATGTTTGATACGTTCGGCGACGGCACGCCGAACTGGGTTGTGCCGAATGTGGGAGATGAAGTGGGACAGATTGCCCTTTCGGATGACGGTTCGATTGCGGCCGTTGCCACATGGGGCGATCTCGGCAATGCACTTCCCGATATCTACATCTTCGAACGAAACTCGAACATCCCCGCTTTTACGGTGAATACGCCCGGCTCGATGTTCTCCATTGCCATTTCAGCGGATGGCAAAAGCGTTGCTGCGGGAGGTAAAGCCGTTCACGCCCGAACGTTCGGCAACGGCGGCAACGTTTATAATATCGGTGTCGACCTTGGCGGCGGCGCTATTGCAGGTACGATCACGCTTGCCGGAGGCGGGTCGCAAAGTGGAGCGAAGGTGGAGGTGCTGGGGACGATTCGTTCCGATACAACGGATGCAACGGGAAAGTACGTTGTGAAGAATGTGCCTGCCGGAACATATACCGTCAGAGTGTCAAAGCGGGGATACGTTGCCACGGCTCTCGCGGGCATTACCGTTACGGGCACAGACACGACGCACAATGTGAACGCGTCTCTCTCGCAAACAGGCGCCGCACCGACGAATCTCGTCGCGTCGCATAGTCTCGATTCCCGCATCCAGCTTTCGTGGACGAATCCTGCGCTAAGGATGAGTGTTGAAGAAAAGCTGCTTTCAGCCGACGAGTACACCATAACGAATTCTATTCCGCTTCGCCCGACAGGAGCGACACGGTTCATGCAGCAGCCTCTTGCTCCGCTATCTCCTGCTCTGGTTCCGGACAGTGTTCGCATTTACCGCGGCTATCGTTCGGGCGGGCCGTACTATCTTCGTAAAACAATCGCAGGCTCGCAGTCGTCATACACCGACTCGACGGCGATCCCGTTGAAAGACTACTACTATCGTGTTACGGCGATGTACGGACTTGGAGAAAGCGTCTATTCCAACGAAGCGTACGGAACTGTTGACAGTTCGTTCCTCCAATTCAGCATCACAACTCCGCATAGAACGACGGCACCAACGATTGACGGCGTTCTTTCGCCGGGAGAATGGACGGATGCGTTGAAAGTTGATGTGTCCGATGTGTTTGGCTTGGGCGGCGGTATTGCACTCCCTCGCGGAAGCGTCTTCATGTACTTCAAGTACGACAGCGTTGCACAACGGCTGTATATTGCGGGAGAAGATTTCCTGAACACCGACGGCGTGCAGGCAAATGAAGGCTTCGGGCTTTATTTCGATGACAATAATAACAAGAACTTCGAGCCTCGCGGAACGGATTCCCTGCTTCGAGAAGGGAATTATTGGGCCTATTACTTCAGTACAGGTTCAACAGTCCGGTTCAGGGAAATCTACACGGGCGGAGGAGTAAATGCGGTTGTTGACACGG
Organism: Bacteroidota bacterium; assembly: GCA_019637975.1. Lineage (NCBI taxonomy): Bacteria > Pseudomonadati > Bacteroidota > Bacteroidota bacterium. The sequence continues at coordinate 87,422 of JAHBUR010000006.1, forward strand.
TCACGGATGCGCAAACGGCTTTTTCGTCTGCTTCCGGCAGGGTGACGGGAGAAGTGAGCATTCCGCTCGGTTTCTTCAACAAGAACCACTTGCAGGTGTACGGTCCCGACCGCAAAGTCGGAGCGGGTTTGTTTATGATCAGCCGTGACGCCGGCAACGCCGTGTTCCACGGCTGGTGGCCGCAAACGATGGCAAGCGTCTTCACGCCGAGCGGATTCGGAGAAATACAGATTCCGATTCGTTTGCTCGCAGCTCCCAAAGCGCCCACAAACCCGGCAGTTGCCAAACTCGGTAACTTCTTGCGCGTATCGTGGACTGACCCGACGCACGGTCTCAACAACGAACCGCTGACGGTTCCGGTCACAATGCAGATCTACCGAAACGGCACATTGCTGGTTGAGTTGCCGACCGGCGCGCAGGCGTTCATCGACTCGAACGTGATTGCGCAAGGCTGGTACGAGTACACGATTCGAGGCTCGATCACCATCTCGACGCAAACATACTACGGCCCGTTCACGGCTCCCGTCGGCGATTTCGCCGTGACCAACCCGCAGCTTACCGAGATGCGTTACGATGACGGAATTCCCGAGGCGTTTTATGTTGTGGATTTCACCTACAACGACAACAAGTTTGGTATCCGGTTTACGCCGCAAGCCTATCCGGCGCGGGTGTATCGGGTGAAGGCGTTCACCAATAACGGGTTTAGTCCCATACTCGTTTCGATTCATGAAGACAGCTCGGGATTGCCCGGCCCGGTCAAAGCCGGGCCGTACACGGCGCAATCGTACCAAAGTTCCGGCGTCGACAGCTTCCTGGTCACTCTTCCGGCCAACGACCCGCCGACGGTGATCAGCGGTGATTTTCACGTGGTGCTGAGTTTCTTGCCGTCGAGTCCCGGCGCCCCGGGTATCGGCGGCGACATCACCCCGCCGATTGACGGCAGGTCGCAGTACTATACTGCGTCTTCGGGCTGGGTTGCGATCACCAACGCCGACTTGATTGTCCGTGCATTCCTTACCGGACAACCTGCATCGGTGAACGAAGAGGATGGAGTTCCGACGGCGTATGCGCTGGAGCAGAATTATCCCAATCCGTTCAACCCGTCAACAACTATCAAATTCCAAATCCCAAATTCCAGCGTGGTTACATTGAAGGTCTATGACCTTCTCGGCCGCGAAGTCACGACGCTTGTGAACGGGCAGATGAACCCGGGGAGCTACTCGGTGCGATGGGATGCAACAGGGTTTGCGAGCGGCGTGTACTTCTGCCGCATGTCCGCTGTAAGCGAGGCCGGCAGGGCTTCGACAGGCTCAGCACAGAGCTTTGTGCAGACGAGGAAGCTTGTGTTGCAGAAGTAGAATGGGGAGTGAACCATGAACGACTATCATATCAACATATTCCACAGCGAAGAGGATCAGGGATGGATTGCGGATATTCCCGACCTTGTTCATTGCTCGGCATTCGGCGAAACGCCGGAGGAGGCGCTGCGCGAGGCACTCATTGCAAAGGAGGCGTGGCTTGAAGCAGCCCGATCAGAGGGGAAAGAGATTCCTCTTCCAAAATATCGTCCTGTCATCTATCAGATGCCCCAGCAGGCATGAGAAGCTTCCATACGACTCGTAAGACGTTGGTTGCAACATGTTGCTGTTGACGTAACGAGTTCGAAGAGACGAGGAAAAGGATATGAATCACGACCTATGCCCGCTGTGCAGCGGAACAAAGCGGAAGGGAACCATCACATTTACAGTGGATTATTCCGACGGCGTGTTGGTGGTGAGAAACGTTCCCGCGACAGTTTGCTCACAGTGCTGTGAAGAATGGATTGCGGATACTGATGCCTCCCGACTTGAGCAGTATGCCCGGATCGCCCGCAACGAAAAGAAACAATTTGAAGTTGTGGACTTCACCCTGGCGTCAGCGGCGTAAACAATTCCAAAGTTCAAAAGGCATACTTGCAAGGGCGAGCCGATGGTTCGCCCTTCGTGTTATTGAGCGTCGCCGCCGATGGACGGACGTTCTCTATTTCCCGCGATCCCGCAAAGCGGTCCGACCGGATGCTATCCCAACAATCTGTCTATTTCGTACCGTTCGTTTGCGATCGCTTCACCCTGCGACCGGAACCACTCGCCTTCCCCCTTCTTGGCGCTGCAACTGTTCGTGCATGCATACTTGGTGATGTTTCCCACCCGATCCGACAACACAACGATTTCTACTCCCCTGTACGTGGCTTTCGTGGTCGTGGTTTTCCTCATAGCTCTCCTTGTGCTGCGGGGTGAATGTTCCTGATTGAGTCAATATACGCTACTTCGGAGACGAAAGTGGAAAAAGTTCATTGCGGCGGCTGAGGCATCTGATTTGTTGGCATCCGAAGATTTAGTTGCACGGGAGACGGCAATTGCATACGTTGCTGCGGCTCATTCAGCGTCACATCACAGTATCCGCGACCGACGGGCATTCCCGGCGGTCAAGAACATCCGATCCAGCCTATTGAAGGTCAACATCTTCTGCGCGAGGGTCCGGCAACAGCAGCATGACAATGCGTTACGCTCGGGGGGGAACAGGTCACCAGAGTCCACGGAACATTCATTCAGGAAGGAACGAATATGCGTACGTTGCGTATCGGCGTAATAGATCTTGTCAGTCAGGGACCGACAAAGGCTCTCTGGGCCAGGGTGATGAACGCGAACCTTTCCAGCATCATGCCCCAGGCGGTTGCGTTGTGGTGCCGGGAAGAAGGTCATGACGTGACCTTTGCCTGCTACACCGGATTCGAGAATCTGGAGGAAGAACTCCCTGCCGATGTCGATCTCCTGTTTATCGGTGCGTTCACAGAAGCTGCGCAACTTGCATACGCAATAAGCAGCCAATTCCGTTCCCGCGGAGTCGTCACGGTGCTTGGCGGGCCGCATGCCCGTTGCTACCCGGAGGATGCGCAGAAGTACTTCGACTTTGTCCTCGGGTTCACCGACAAGAATATCATTCGCGACGTGTTGGGCGACTGCACCCAGCACCGGCCATTAGGCATCCGCCTGTCGGCTCCGGCGCAGCCTGCGCAGATTCCGGGCGTGCGGGAACGCTGGCCGTTCATTGAAGCCAATCTTCGCAAAGCGCCGATGTTCAAAATGGTGCCGATGCTCGCCAGTATCGGCTGTCCCTACACGTGCAGTTTTTGCATTGATTCGACTGTTCCGTATCAGCCGTTGAGTTTCGAGACCATGCGGGAGGATCTCCGCTTCCTCCGCACAAAATTCAAGCGGCCGCTCGTCGGGTGGCACGATCCGAATTTCGGCGTACGGTTCGATGATTTCATGGATGTCATCGAGGATGCGATTCCTCCCGGGAGTATTGACTTTGCGGCGGAGAGCAGTCTCTCGCTTCTCTCCGAGCCGCACATGAAGCGGCTTCAGCGCAACGGATTCAAAGCGCTGCTGCCCGGCATCGAGTCATGGTACGATCTCGGAGAGAAATCGAGAACCGGGCTTGCCCACGGCATGGAAAAAGTGCGGCGGGTGTCCGACCACGTGAATATGATCCTGCGCCACGTGCCGTATGTGCAGACCAATTTCGTGTTGGGGCTCGACACGGACGCGGGACCGGAGCCGTTCGAGCTGACGAAGCGATTCGTCGATCTGACGCCCGGGGCCTTTCCCGGCTTTTCGCTGCTGTCGGCATTCGGGGAAGCGGCGCCGCTGAACTTCGAGTACCAGCGCGCCAACCGCGTTATTCCTTTCCCGTTCCATTTCCTGAACAACAACAGCGCGATGAACCTGAAGCCGATCCACTACCCGTGGCCGGTGTTCTACGACCATGTTATCGATTTGACCCGCTATGCATTCTCCAACAGGTCCATCGGGCGCCGTTTTACTGCAACGAACGCGTTCATCCCGCGGTGGCTGAATGTCGTGCGGGCAATCTCGTCCGAGGGATATGGGCGTATTCGAAAATACGGCAGGATCCGCAGACTGTTAGACCATGACCGGCAGTTCCGTCACTTCTTCGAAAAGGAAACGGATGTGATACCGGATTACTATGTTGAACAGGTGCGGCGGGACTTGGGCCCGATGTGGCATTGGCTGCCGGAAGGCGCCCTCGCACACGATCCGAACGCGTACCTGAAGTCGGAATCCGCCGCCGGCCGCGCCGAAGCGTACCTCAATGCCGTGAACGAGTAGGAGACACGTGCCGGTTGTAGAAGACGGTTTGTTGACCGCCGGGCAACAACTCCGGTAGGTGGGTCTCGGAGAGTTTGAATTGTGTGCTTCAAGCCGAGAGCGAGTTCGCAAGGAGCGAGTTCCAACGTCTCAACGTCCGGGCGCGAGTATCTACCTGCTTTCAATATCGGTTCTGTTGTGCGCAGTTTGCAGCCCACTCGTCATTTGAGAAACTCATATTGGGAAGCGTCAACTTGGTAGTATTTGACGGGCTCACTTCTCATTCCAATATTGTGCTCGGCAAAGAGGTCAAGAATCTCATCATGTTCAATGAAATGTATTGGGTCCTTACCAGCCTCCTTCGCCTTTGTCTTTGCATCCTCGTTCAGTTCACTAGTGGTAATGAGGATTCCCTGCTGACATTGATAAGTTGATAAGTTGTCTCTTAGCGTACTTACGTCTTTAGGTCCGATTCGGTTCTCGAGTTTCTTGCACTTGCATTGGATGGCAACCCGCATCTTAGTGACCCCATCTCTCTTTTCACAAAGGATGTCAACCCCTTGATCATCCTTTCCTCCTATTACCTCTACATTTTGATAGCTAAGGGCGATCAGAAGGTCGGCCACCATTGTCTCGAAGTTGTCCCCTTGATTCTTTGAGGTCAGTCTTTTGTAGAGTTCATCGCACGCTTCCTTACGGGATTGACGAACCTGTTCGATGGCACTCTGTGTCTTCTTTGCAGGTGCGCCAGTCAGCAACTCAACCAATGTGAAAAGGCCATTACCAAGAAATACGAAACGTTGAGGCTCGTTTCTCTGTTCACGCCGCCTGATCTCACTTCGAAGGGAAACGTGCATCGAGATTTCAGGGGTTTTCGACTCAGTCTGAATCAGCTTTTCCTGCAAAGCCTTCTTAGCAAGGTCTCGGTGGCTAAGGGGTTTGCGTTCCTTCAGCAGTATGGTTTCAGCAGCATCACAGAAAGACAGATACTTGTCAGTGTTCGGCTGAGCTTGTTTTAACTTTAGGTTGAGCTTTGCCATTTATTGTTCTCCGTAGACGTATTTCCATTGGGCTGCAAATTGCACATAGGTACGTGACCTACTAAACCTTTCGTGTTTTATTCCATCGTGATACGAAAAGCGAAACGTGCGTTCATTCGCATTTGAGTGACTTGCCTTTGAGTCACAGGTCGTCCGGGATAAAGGACGGAAATGTAAAGAGACTGGAAACTCCCCTTGATGGAGTGTCACTGGCATTGCTCAATCGTTCGGTGCCTTGCACTGTGCAAAGGCAAGTTCAACAATCAGTGTCTAAAGAACACCCCGCATAGGACTCCGCGGGGGCAATACATCCATGTTCATCTCCTAAAGTGTACGGCGTGCATGCCCTGTACATGCAACTGTGAGGGGGGAGATGGTGTTTGCCCTGTCCGTCCGCAATCAGTGTAGCAAATGGCATTGAAACCCGCAAGCGCGGGGAGGGAAAATCGAGACACAGGTCACATGCGGCGGCAGGCATGTTTTGGCCTGCTCGGCAACCCGCATCATCTGCGCGCTGCACCGTGAGGACACGCCTGAGGCGTGTCCCTACTACATTCTTGTTTGTAGGGACACGGCTCCGCCGTGTCCAACCTCGTAGGCCGTCACGGGAATCTCGGTTTATCCACCTCCCGTGGCGTTGTTCCTTCTTTCGTTCCCTCGGCGGTCACGTCAACCTGCATCATCTGCATACCGTGACAGAAAAGCCGCTGTATCGTTGTCACGGAGCTCGGTTGATGCCGCCTCCCGTAACGACTCGGACACCGTGAGGACACGCCTGAGGCGTGTCCCTACTGGATTCTTGTTTGTAGGGACACGGCTCCCCGCTGCTATGGTGGCTCATAGAAGGCGGGCAGGCTGCCGTGTCCAACCTCGCGAGCCAGGGTTACCATTCCCCCCGGCTGTCACGTGCATCTTTTTACACTCCCTTGTGTTCCACGTTGAGAATCTTTACCTTTCACATCCAAAACTCATCTAATCACAAACCAAGGAGGGGGCTGTATGAAACTATTGCGAGTTGCTTTACTGACTGTTGTTCTTGCCGCCATATCGGTGGGGCAAGAATTGCTGCCGGTTCGTTCACCAATTGCTGTTGGCGAGCAAGCATCCGTTGCGCCGCAGCATCAGGCGGTTATTCGGGGCGTTTTGCGCGATATGAATACGTTTGTTCCCCCTCCGTCTACGCTCAACCGTCCTGCCACCGCAACATTCATCGTCACCTACAACGGATTCACGCCGCAGGCGCAGGCGGCGTTTCAACATGCCGTGAATATCTGGGCGTCGTTGCTCACTTCGACTGTCCCGATCAGGGTGACGGCGAACTGGACTGCGTTGCCTCCGAACGTTCTCGGATCGGCGGGCGCCTCCACGTTGTACCGCGATTTTCCGAACGCGCCGCAAGCGGGAACATGGTACGCTGTTGCTGTTGCCGAGAAACTCGCGGGAGCAGATCTCAACCAGACAACCGATTCCGACATTAATGCCAACTTCAGCAGCGCAATCCCCAACTGGTACTTCGGCACCGACGGCAATACACCCTCCGGCCAGTTTGATTTTGTGACGATTGTGTTGCACGAACTCGGCCACGGCTTGTCGTTCTTCGGATCGATGACGGTTTCATCCGGGCAGGGAAGTTGGGGCGGAGGCACGGCGTTCCCGTATATTTATGATCGCTACGCGGAGAATGGTTCGGCACAAGCGCTGTTGAATACATCTCTCTTCCCGAATCCGTCCGTGGCGCTTGCAACACAACTTCAAAGCAACAACCTCTTCTTCAACGGACCGCAAGCCGTTGCCGCGAACGGCGGTGTTCGTCCCCGGCTGTACGCTCCGGGTTCCTGGATTCAAGGCTCGAGCTACTCGCATTTGGATGAAGCGACGTATCCGGCGGGGAACCAGCATTCACTCATGACTCCCGAAATCGGAACGGCGGAAGCCATCCATTCTCCGGGCGGGATTACGTTGGGAATGTTCCGCGATATGGGATGGACGACAGGTGGCGGCGGAAGCTCGAACATCAAGTTTGAAGAACGCTTCACCACCACAACAATTCCTGCCGGATGGCGCGTGGTCGACAACGACGGCGGCGGCACTCCGCTCGCGTTTCGCCAACTGCTTGTCTTCCAGAGCGGTGATACCATCCGCCCGCAAATCGGCACAAGTTTCTGGTTCGGCAGCTTCAACGGAGCCAATGCCAGCGGCCGCATTGATGAATGGCTGATTGGCCCGAGAATCAACAACATTGCGGTCGGCGATACGCTCAGCTTCTGGGCCGGAGCAATCGGCGGGCAATTCAACGACTCGCTGCGTGTCTGGATTTCCACAACGGACAGTAACCGAACGAGCTTCACCAACATGATCGCCTATTTCAGAGTGCCCGGCCCCATCCGGTCGTGGCATGAGTTCAAGTTCCCTCTCTCGCAGTTCGCCGGCTCGCATATTTTCTTCGCCGTGAATTATTTCATCGTTGATGGCGGCCCGAGCGGCACGCATTCGGACAATGTGTGGATTGATCACTTCACCGTCACGTCGGTTGGTTCGTCCTCTGTTCCGGAACGTCGTCCGGGTGAAATTCCCGTTGCGATGGCGCTTGAGCAGAACTATCCGAATCCGTTTAACCCGGCAACAAAAATCCGCTTCGACCTTCTGACGCCCGAACATGCAACACTCAAAGTGTTTGACATGTTGGGGAGAGAAGTGACAACGCTGGTTGACGCACCGCTCAATGCCGGCAGCTACGAATCGACATTCGATGCCGGGCGGCTTTCGAGCGGGATGTATTTCTACCGGTTGCAGGCAGGAACATTCAGTGAAACGAGGCGTATGATGTTGCTGAAGTAGTTTTAGAGCTAACCTGAGTCTATTCGCCACAAAGGCTCCAAGAAGAAAAGGATTCACGAAGATAGTTTTTCCTTTGTGAGTCCTTTCTTTTTTGTGTCTTTGCGGCAATTTCCATTTCTTGAATGAGTATCCTGCTTTGTATTCCATTTTGGAGATCAATCGTGAAACTCCCCAAGCTATGCAGACTTGCTTTTTGTCTCTTGTTCGTATTTCTGCCCGATACCCTCTTGCCTCAAAATGCACCGCTTCGATTCTCACTCTCATTCCCGTTGGAACACAGCAGGCAGGCTCTCGACGGCCGGATGTTGCTTCTCATTTCCTCCGACAGCACAAAGGAACCCCGCTTTCAAATCGGCGAAGGGGCGGAGACACAACTCGCCTTCGGCGTTGATGTTGACGGGTTGAAGCCCGGCAGCCAGGTCGTGATGGATGCGAATACATTTGGTTTTCCGAAGAAGAGTATCTCCGACATTCCCGCCGGATGGTATTGGGTACAGGGACTTCTGCACAAATACGAAACATTCCGCCGGGCCGACGGGCATACTGTGAAACTGCCAATGGATAGGGGAGAAGGACAGCATTGGAATCTTGCCCCGGGAAACCTCATCAGCGCGCCGAAGAAAATGTGGATTGATCCCAAAAAGAGAGAAACGATCACGGTAGTTCTTGACAAGGAAATTCCGCCGATCGAGCCGCCGAAAGATACGAAGTACGTCAGGCATGTGAAGATCAAAAGCGAGAAGCTCTCACATTTCTGGGGGCGGCCGATGTACCTCGGCGCAAACGTGTTACTGCCCGAGGGATTCGACACGAATCCCGAAGCACGCTATCCGCTGATGGTGTATCACGGACATTTTCCTTACACATTCGGCGGGTTTAGTGAAACGCTTCCTGATACCGCGTCAATGAAGGGCGAGTACAGCAAGCGGTTCAGGCTTCCGGATTACAACAAGATTGAAGCGATGGCGGAGTATGAATTCTATAAAGAATGGACGTCTCCCGGTTTTCCCCGCGTCGTTGCCATCGAAATCCAACATCCCAATCCCTACTACGACGATTCGTATGCAGTGAATTCGGCGAACCTCGGCCCTTACGGCGACGCCATTATGTACGAGTTGATTCCGTTTGTCGAGAAGCAGTTCCGTTGCCTCGGCGAGGGCTGGTCGCGGTTCATGTATGGCGGCTCAACGGGTGGCTGGGAGGCGCTTGCAGTTCAGATCCTCTATCCCGATGAATTCAACGGTTGCTTTGCCGCGTGTCCCGACCCGGTGGATTTCAGAGCCTACGGCATTGTCAACGTGTACGACCATGAGAATGCGTACTACTATGACAGTGATTGGAAAACAACTCCCCGCCCGGCAACACGGAATTACCTGGGCGAGACTCTTGCCACGCTTGAGGAGGCCAACCACCTTGAGCTTGTGCTCGGAACCAACAGCCGCTCAGGCGAGCAGTGGGATATCTGGCAGGCGGTGTTCGGGCCGGTCGGTTCCAACGGTTACCCGAAACCGATTTGGGATAAGATGACGGGGAAAATTGACCACGCTGTCGCGCAATACTGGCGGGAGAATTACGATCTCTGTTATATTCTCCGGCGCGATTGGGACAAAGGGCTCGGCAAGAAGTTGGAGGGAAAGATTCACATCTACTGCGGCGAAGCGGACAACTACTTCCTCAACAACGCCGTGTATCTGATCGAGGAATTCCTCAAATCAACCAACAATCCGTTTTATGGCGGAGAAGTGGATTACGAACCCCGCGCCGAACATTGCTGGAACGGCGACCACACCCGCCCGAATGCCTTCTCACGCCTCCGCTACCATCAAATGTTCATTCCCCGCAGTGTCGAGCGGATTCTCAAGACCGCGCCCCGAGGGGCCGATCTAAAGAGTTGGAGATACTGAATCCGATTCCCTTTCTGCCCTCTTTTCTTGGGAGGCATGCTCACCCGTTTCTTCTTCTGGCCACCGACCGGACGAATTGTTCAGATGACTAATATTGGTCATCACGTTTTGTAATCTTTACATCCCCTTCCCTGTTTTCGAGTCTTTTTCCGCAGTTCCTCTGTGCATTCCCGTGGCATGTGAATTGACATAGTGCCCCGCATGACAAACACATCTACCCCCAACTTATCCGAGGAGAGCGTAATGCAGAGGTATTTCAATGTGATTCAGGCGCTGGTGTATGCGGGAGCGGGCTTCCTTGTTGTGATCGTCGGCCTTCGGGGACTTGGCGATCTGAGTCAGCTTCAGTTTGTTCCCGGGTGGGTGCTTGAGGAAAGCACCGGAAGGATTTCCGTCAACATCGTCATCTTCGGATTGGTTGCCGAGTTTGTGATGCTGATGGCCCTCGCGTACGTCTTCTACAAAGGGCCGAGGCTTACTCCTGAAACTGCAGTTGAAGGGAACCATGCGGTGCATGCTGTCACTGCGTCTCCGGATATTACGAGACTTCTCGAAGCAGAGCGGGAGATGATAGAAGCGTTGGGCAAAAAGATTGAAACACTTGTGGACGCCGAACGTCGTGTTATCGAGCAGATCGGGAACAAGTATAATACGATTGCCGAATCACAGCGGGGTATTCTGGACTTGCTTGCCCGCCGGCTCGACGAACACCATGCCGCTGATGAGAGTATTCTTGAACGCATTGAGGCGAATGTTGATTTCCTGAAGAGCGCACATCTCGTTCGCCGCCGGCCCCAAGCGGAAAACAGTTCAACGCTTTCGTGAGAGAGGTGTCCCAATGCCGAAAGCCTCATTCTATTTTGTGTTGTATTTGATTGGAATCGTCAATCTTCTCTCCATCATCACCGAGCGGGACTATGCGCTTGACAGTCTTGTCAAAGACTACGAGCAGCCGCTCAAACTTTCGGCCCCGTCAATGTCGCAGTTTGTCGCCGGCCGTTCCGAATCGGTCGAAGTCCTGGTGTCCAACATCAAGTCGCCCGCAGAGAGATCCTCCATCCAATATCATATCGCCCCGCATTCCGATTACGGCGAGAACGGGTTTGCTTCGTTGCCCGTGATCGAGAGTGAAACGGGGAATGCAAGATTCACCGGGGCGTTTGTCAAGCCCGGCGAGTACCGTTACAGCGTTTGGGCAAACGTGATGCGCCAACTTCCGAAAGGCGCCGGCGGACAGCGTGTGCGTACCGGCTCCGACACGGTAACAGTGCTGATTGTTGTTTCGCATGAGAAGAGTGAAATTCCGGGAACGAAATTCTCGATGGCTGTTGACAAGAAAGCAGAACAGTGGGTGTCGGGAATTCCCTACATCAAGACGGTGTTCGTGAATACCGATCCGCGCAACGTGAGTCTTGCCGGGTTGCCTGCCGGATTCCGTCGGGGGGCAGTTGGCGAGAACAGCATCCAGCTCATCTGGGACAAGCCGATGCCGGGAACCGCGAAGATTGCGTTGAATGGAAACGCCGGCAGAAATCTCACCGCTGCACTCGATGCCGCATCGCTTGCATTCTCGGTGAATGTCGAGCCGCCGGCGTGGAATCCGGTGCCCGCGAGAACGGCCTACTGGAATATCCCCTATACATTTCAGAGCAGGGTCGGCGAATTGGATGTGAACGAGTATACCATCAACGTCTTCGCGAACGGAAGTATCCCGGTTTCATCGTCGAGGCAATTCCCGATTGTGGTGATGCCGGAACGGACATGGTCGAGCCTGACGTTTGTCGCGACGTCGTTTCACGGGCATGAAATGCTTCGAACCGAAATTCCCGTCAAATCCCCGCCGCCTCCGCAGATCAAGTGGACAAGTTCGAGACTGGAAGGAGACGACTATGTTGTCAGCTTTACGGCGGAAGATGTCGGCGGGAAAGATGTGAACGTGAACTGCGTGCTCGTTCAGCCGTCGGGTCTGACCGCCGTGTTGAGCGCCCGTCATGGCAAGTCATTTACGTTTACCATCAAGAATGTTACCGCTACCCGTCCACAAGCACTCGTCGTTCGAACATCAATTCACGGTATTGGCGGCGTGTCGGTTCCGTTGGACAGAACATTCCCCATTCTTTACTAGAAAGGTCGAGGATTGTCATGAAAAACACAGAATGGAAACAAGACCTGGTTCACGGCCTTGAACTCGTGCTCTTCATCATTCTTCTGTACGGGATTTTCGTGATTACCGCGTACGGGCAGTATGCCGCGACATCACGCATGGATATCGGGCGTGACACATCACGGATTACGATTGCGCCCGCGACACTGCTGACGGAAAGGGCGATTACGACGCGGCTGCAGGATTCGCTGCAGATTGTACGCGAGCGTGTCGAGCAGTTGTATACGTTGCTCGATGGTATCGAACGATCGTCATTCAACTTCTCGGGTTTGCGTTCGTGGCGCGTCAACGATTTCGAGTTCCAGGATGTGTTGCGCAACGCCGTGTTCAGAGTAACGCAGGATTCGAACATCATTCTCGAGAAATCGGATATTCAGGTAATCGCAACACCTCATCCACATAACGATCTCGTGGCCATCTATTTCGGCGAGAATGAGCTTCAAGGGAAACGGTTGCGGGAGGTTCTCCTGAATCCTGAGAACAAGCCGCTTCGTCTCAAACAGAAACTGATTGCCAGCGGTCAGTTCGGGCAGGATCGCGAGCTTGTTGACCGGAATTTCAAGATCGAGAATATCCTTCCGCCGATGCTCGTCACGGAAAGCGACAGCATTCTCGGCAACTTCAACCGGTACAATCTCGCGTATGACGGGCGTACGGAGCCGGTGGTATTGAACGTACGCTTCGTTGATAACGCAAACATCCGGTTCGGGAATGATTGGGGAGTGGAAGCAAAGCTCGGCAACGACGAACTCGGCTACCCGATGTGGACGAGCGGCAACCTTGCAGTAATGGCATTGTACAAGCGCATCAAGCTGGGAATGCAACTTCCCTTTGCGGGCGGGACTGGTACGACGTCATTTCTTGGCTCGTCATTGAAGCCGCGGCGTCTTGACGGAACATACGGAGTGGCAGGTGAGTTCGATTTCGCATTCGCCGGAGGTTCATTCACATTCGGAGGCAGGCGTCGTGATACGGATGGAACTTTCTCCGATCCCAGCCGCATCTACTCCATCCGGACGTCGGCAATGTTGTGGTATTCCTACACGCTGAACATCAACAACAAGGCGAACCTGATGCGCGTGAAATTCGGAGCGGGCATGCATTCGATTTCACAGGATGCGCTGATGCCGCCAACCGGAACTGAGAAGGAACGCATTGTGACGACGGATCATACCAGATTCTTCTGGAGCCCGTACCTCAAAGTTGAATTCATGAATCAACAATTCTCCAACAGGTTCGGTGCAAGTCTGCAATACTACAAAGAGTGGGGGCTTGCCACCGCCTGGTTGGAGATTGTCAATAATACACTGCGTGTAGAACTTAAGGGCGCATTGCCGCTTCTGCGATCAAGTGCGGACTGGGAGCCGTCGCATTTCGTGATGGTCACTATACCGTACACAGTTACATTGTGAAAGGTGATAGTATGAGAAATCAAAGTGTACTGTTCTTTGTCGTGTTGCTGCTGCTGTGCGGCATGAGTCGGACGACGGCACAGATCGAGCACCTGCGAGCTGATCTCCAATCTGAAAACGAAGAACTGAAATCGCTCGAACGCATTCTCGCAACGCTCAACAGCGGCGATACGACATATGCATCGTACTTTCCGATGTGGACTGTTGTTGACAGAAACACGAAACTCAGCATCTATTCGGCATTCAGAAATCGCGGGAAAGAATTTTCGGAAGACGATCAGGTAATTGTCATCGCGAATCCCAACATGCAGGGAATAGCCGACATTCGCATTGGCAACATGTCATACGGGAGACTGTATACGTCAAAGTCACTCGACCCGGAATTGCAGAAGAGACTCCTGAAGAAAGAGTATGTGCTTGTCGAGGAGACGCCGTTCGGGTACCGGAACGCCGCACGGCAACAGCGGTTACCGGCCGGGAATCCCAATTGGGTTTCGATGAACATCTCTTTGTTTGGCGGAGAGATGCGATTCGGCAACGACTGGAGGATTACAGGGATAATCGGCACGGATGAATTGGGCTATGCATTCTGGTCGTCAGGACAAATCAGAATGCTGGCGGGGTACAAGTCGGTTGAACTCGGCGCCTATTTGCCGCTGCAGGGCGGGCTCATTGAAACGAATCATGCTGAACGGCCGCTTTCGCTAAAGCCGAGGTTGCTGAACGGAAGCACCGGAGTTGCGGGGAGATTCGAGTTTGAGTGGGACGAGGTGAAGATCAATTCTTCCCGCTTCACATACGGCGGAATCGGCGGTTCGTTCGCAGTCGGCAGTCTCGACCGCCGAAGACCCGAATATCTCACAAACAATCTTGAGAGACTCTATTCGATCAGCGGCCTGTTGCAACTCTACTACGCCTTCAACTACAGTTTCGACGAAGAGAAGAGTGTCTCAGCGCGGGCAGGCGTATCATGGCACCGCGTAACGATGAACAGATTTCTCGCGAATGAGATATTTAAGTACGATCATGAAAATGTTGTCACACCCGTCGTTGCACTCGAATACAAAAACAGCGGGGCGGATTGGTTCCGGCTTAACATGCAGTACTCGCGTTTGCTGAGTTTCGGGGCCTGGGCTGAAATTGTGCCGCGGTACATCAACGCTGAAGTGAGGTACTCAACGGTGTTGTTGCGTGAGCCGGGGGAGTGGGAGCATCCGTACTATCTGTACGCAACGCTCGGTTTCAACTTCGATTTTTGAGGTGGATAAGAGTTCGGTGATCTGCGATGCCGGGCGGCGGGCAGTTCATGCAGCGCGTATGTTGGCTGGATGATCTGCCCGTCAGTATTTTTTGATTGAGTGGTCGATCTTGTCGGACCAGGCGAGAATGCCCCCGGTAAGGTTGTAGAGATTGGGGAATCCGAAACGGCGCTGCAACTCGGCAATAATCCGGCCGCTTCTGTTTCCGCTTCGACAGTAGACTACGACTTTCTTGTCCCTGCTAATCTTGTCGGCATGAAGAAGAACCACTCCCATCGGAATCAACTCGCCGCCGATATCGGCAAAATCTTTCTCCCGTTGCTCACGAACATCAATCAGTTGGAAGTCCTCATTCGCATCCATCATATGTTTGAGTTCATCGACGGTGACGGATTTGATTTCCTGCGACATGACTTGATTCCTTGCTGCATGTATAGTTGGAAGAACAGTTCGAACGTAGTATAGCAAATTCCGGTTTTGGAAGAAATCATCGCAAGCTGCAGCTTGATAATCTCCGAGAGGTTGAATACTTTGCATACAATTCATCGTCACAAATCTTCTTCACATTGAGCTATGCGAGTTGTTGTGGACGCCAAACTTCCCCACGCAGCAACGGCATTCGGCCTGTTTGGCGAGGTCAGAATTCTTCCCACACAACAGATAACCCGTCAGTCGATTGCAGACGCCGATGCCGTGCTCGTCCGCTCTGAGACGAAGGTAAACGGAGACTTGCTTGACGGAACGAAGGTTCGCTTTGTCGGTACTGCAACAATCGGCACCGATCATGTTGATCTGGAGTATGTGAACAGGCACAGAATCACATTTGCAAGTTGTCCCGGCAGCAATGCAAACTCGGTCGCCGAATACGTCCTCGCGGCGTTGCTCGAAACAAGCTTCATGCTGGGGTTCACCCTGAAAGGCAAAACGCTCGGCGTGGTGGGGCATGGAAATACGGGAAGCAGAGTTGCGCGGAAAGCTGAAGCGATCGGCATGCGAGTGTTGCTGAATGATCCGCCCCTTGCACGCTTGTCGGGCGATACGCGCTATCTTCCACTTGACGCATTGATGGATGCCGACGTTATTTCTCTTCACGTTCCACTCACAAAGTCAGGCGATGATCCAACGTATCATATTTTTGATGAACGACGGCTCTCGGCGATGCAGAAGGGAAGTATCCTTGTCAATTCCTCCCGGGGTGCTGTTGTTGACACTCAGTCACTCAAGAAGATGATTCGGGAACAGCATGTGAGGGCGTGTGTTCTCGATGTGTGGGAGCGAGAGCCTGACATTGATATCGACATGCTTCAGCTGGCGTTGATCGGAACACCTCATATTGCGGGCTACTCGTATGACGGGAAGGTGAACGCGACACGAATGCTGCGACAAGCGCTTGGAGAGTTCGTGCACCAACCGGTTGCAGGTGACGTTGTCGACGATACAGGTGACTTGAAGGAGATCAGGTTGTCGCAGACCGACCCGCTGTTTGAAGCGATGCTGCGTTCTGCTGTGAGAGAGTGCTACAACATTGAAGAAGACGATAGACGCCTGCGGCATCTCACATCGCTCGCGCCTGAGCTGCGGGCGGACCACTTCCGGCAGTTGCGGGCGAACTATCCGATCAGAAGAGAATTCCACAATTACCATATCAATCCCCGAAACCTCCCGGCGGAAGCGGCTCAAATCCTCTCCGCGGTAGGTTTCTCACTTCACACAAAGAGAAAGAACCATGACTAAAGAAATCACCCTGACTTCCTGGCCCATCCCCGCTCCGGAGAAACTTGAGGGCAAGCACGTCCGTATTGCGCGCCTCAACCCTGATGCAGATATCGATGACCTTTACGAAGTCTCCCACGCAAAGCAGGAGTACAATGTGTTGTGGAAGTACATGCACTACGGTCCGTTTCGCGACAAGAAGGAAATGTATGAATGGCTGATTGGCCTGAAGGAGAGTACCGATCCGCTGTTCTATACCGTCTTCAGCAAGCAGCTCAACAAAAGAGTCGGCATGTATGCAATCATGAATGTAGAGCCGAATGACGGCCGGGTTGAGCTGGGGAACATCTGGTACAGCCCGCTCGTACAGAAAACGATTGTGAATTCGGAGGCGACGTTTCTCTTTCTTTCCTATCTCTTTGACGAACTGAAGTACCGCAGAGTGGAATGGAAATGCGACGACGAGAACGAAGCAAGCAAATACGCCGCAGTCCGGCTTGGATTTTCGTATGAAGGATTGTTCCGGCAACACATGGTCGTGAAAGGCAAGAATCGCGATACGGCATGGTTCGCCATGCTCGATAGCGAGTGGCCCGAGCGCAAGGGTGATTTCGAGCGGTACTTCGCCAACCCCGGACTTTCGCTTACCAAACTTCATGGCAAGCAGGAACATTCATTACCGAAGGATCAGCAGTAGAAACACGCAAAGGTCTGTATTAAGTACATCTGAAAGTTCCTTGTCTTGAAAGTCTCCACACCTCGATTGAAGAACCGCGACCTCAGTTGGCTCGGGTTCAACCACCGCGTGCTGCAGGAAGCCGCCGACCCTGCGGTTCCATTGTATGAGCGCATCAAATTTCTCGCCATCTGGTCGTCGAATCTTGATGAGTTCTTTCGCGTGCGTGTTGCCTCGTTGCGCGCTTTGGCGCGGCTCAAGAAAAAGACAAAACGAAAACTCGATGTCGAGCCGGAAAGACTTCTCAAGAGGCTTCTGAAGGTTGTCTGGCTGCAGCAGGAGGAATCTGGAGAGATCTTCAAGAAACGTATCAAGAAGGATTTGGCAAAGGAAGGGATATTCCTCGTACGGGAAAATGAGTTGAGCAAAAAGCAGAAAGAGATGGTGATCTCCCACTTTCATACCACCGTTCTCCCGAAGCTCTCGCCTGTGTTTTTGAGCGCGGAAAAGGCGCCTCCGTTTCTTCATAATCGTACGCTGTATCTGGTTGTCCGTCTCCGGCGCAAGTCCGAAGAGCCCAAGAAACAGCCCGAACAGTATGCTCTCGTTGAGATTCCGACCGCTATCGTGCCCCGGTTCTTTTCCATTGAAGGCGGAGAGCATCACCACTACATCCTTTTTCTTGACGATGTTGTTCGTCTCGGGTTGGATGATGTGTTCCCGCAACATTTCGTTTCTGGCGCTTACGCAGTGAAGTTGACCCGCGATGCCGAGTTGGAGTTGGGTGATGAGTATAGCGGAGATCTTCTCGAAAAGATAAAAAAAGCGCTCGGAAAACGCAGCGAAGGTGTTCCTGCTCGCTTTCTGTACGATACCGAGATGCCGAAGAAGCTTCTCCTTTTCCTGCAGAGGATGTTCGAGCTTGCGGATGATGATCTCATTCCGGGAAGCCGGTATCACAATTTCAGCGATTTCTTCTCGTTCCCGAATCCCAAAGCGCCTTCTCTGCTGTACGAACCAATGCCGCCGTTGCCGGTATTTGACAATGAGGATTCAATATTCCGGGTCATGCAAGAGAGGGATACGATCATCCATTTCCCGTACCACTCGTACGACAGTGTGGTACGGTTTCTCAGCGAGGCCGCTGATGACGAGTCGGTTCGTTCAATCAAGATCACTTTGTATAGAGTTGCGAGAAACTCCAAGGTTGTCGGGCACCTCCTGCGGGCGGCGAACAACGGGAAAAGCGTAACGGTGTTCGTTGAAGTGAAAGCGCGCTTCGACGAAGAGTCGAACATCTTCTGGGCCGAAGAGTTGGAGAAGGCGGGCGCACGAGTGTTGTACAGTATTCCCAATCTGAAAGTGCACGCAAAGCTCTGCCTTGTCACACGGGAGGAAAGCGACGGCACACGGCGGTATGCCTATTTCAGTACGGGAAATTTCAATGAAGCGGCCGCTACCCAGTATACTGATTTCGGGTTCTTTACTTCCGACAAACGCCTCACGAACGAGGCGGAAAAAATTTTCCAAGTTCTGCACAGGGGGAAGAACAACGTTGCATGCGAGCATCTTCTTGTCTCGCCGTTTTCGATGCGAACAGGTTTTGAAGCACTGATCGGGAGGGAAATCAAGCACGCCAAAAAGGGGCGTGAAGCACGAATAGCCGCAAAAATGAATTCGCTCGAAGATCCCGGTATGATCGAAAGACTGTACGAGGCCAGTAACGCCGGTGTGCAGGTGAGGCTCATCGTGCGCGGCATTTGCTGCCTGATTCCCGGCATCAAGGGAATGAGTGAGAACATTGAAGTCACCAGCATCGTCGACCGGTTTCTTGAACACACCCGTGTGTTTCTGTTTCACAACAACGGAAACCAACAGGTGTATCTTTCCTCCGCTGATTGGATGAGGCGGAACCTTGACAGACGCATTGAAGTTGCGTTCCCGATCTATGACAAGCAGATTCAGCATCGGCTGAAGGAAATCCTCGACATGCAGCTTTGTGACAATGTGAAAGCACGCATTATCGACAAGAAGGTCAGTAACCGCATACGTTCTGCACAAGATGGGATCACAGTACGATCACAATCTGCCGCCTATGAACTGTGGCGCGACTCGTTTCCTCGTCCCTGAGTTCCTTCCTTCTCTCCCTTGAATCTCTTCACTTTTTGAGGTATTCTTCTATAGTTCTTTCCAATCGACACTCCAATCACTAACATCACGTTTGTTATGATGACAACAACATGGTCAGGCATTTTCAGCGCCGTCACAACAAAATTCGATAAGGACGGACGGCTTGATTTTCCTGCAATGGAAAAACACTTCAACTTTCAAATCGAGTCGGGCGTGCACGGACTCATCGTCCTTGGCTCGCTTGGTGAGAATGTGACGTTGGCACCGATTGAAAAGCAGGATGTGTTGAAAGTAGCGCTGAGTGTAAGCGGCGGAAGAGTGCCGGTACTTTCCGGTGTTGCCGAAACATCCACCGCCATGGCCTGCAACTATATCAAACAAGCACAGGCGAATGGCGCAAACGGTTTCATGGTGATGCCGGCGATGGTGTATCCGGCGGATCGACGGGAGACGCTTGAGTACTTTCGGAGTGTAGCCGCCGCAAGCGATGTGCCGATCATGCTGTACAATAATCCCGTTTCGTACAAAGTCGATCTCACGCCCGACATGTTCGCCGAACTTGCCGACGAACCGAAGTTTGTTGCCCTCAAAGAATCTTCGGATAATGTTCGGCGTATCACCGACATTGTCAACGCTGTGGGCAATCGTTATCAGATCTTCACCGGCGTGGATGATCTTGCGATGGAGAGTCTGATGTTAGGCGCGGTTGGTTGGGTGGCCGGACTCGTATGCGCATTCCCCAAAGAGACTGTCGTGTTGTACAAGTTGGTCAAAGCGGGAAGAATGGAAGAAGCTCTGAAACTCTATCGCTGGTTCATGCCGCTGCTGCATCTCGATGTTTCGACGAAGTTCGTGCAGAATATCAAGCTTGCGGAGGCGATGGCCGGCGTCGGTACTGAGTATGTTCGAGCACCGCGGATGCGACTTGAGGGTGATGAACGACGCCGTGTCGAACAGATTGTATCCACCGCGTTGAAGACGAGACCCGATCTACCCAATATCTGAAAGCAAACCACGAAGGCGCGAAGATGCGACGAGTTCTTCATCTATAAAGTTCTGCTTCGTGCCTTCGCGGTTCTCTTTATCTTTTTCAATCCCAAGAGACGTACATGAACATCTTTAACAATCTCATTAACGGCGAGTGGGTACCATCCCCTCACACATCCAAAAACATCAATCCGTCTGACATTACCGACATTGTCGGCGAGTATGCCCAGGCTGATGTCGAGCAGGTGAACACCGCCGTTGCCGCTGCAAAGGCTGCGCAGCCAGGCTGGGGCGCGAGCACGCCACAACAACGCTTCGATGTTCTGGACTTCATCGGCGCGGAAATTCTTGCCCGCAAGGACGAATTGGGAAGATTGCTTTCCCGCGAAGAAGGCAAGACGCTACCCGAAGGCATCGGCGAAGTCGTTCGGGCGGGCAACATTTTCAAATTCTTCGCTGCAGAAGCGTTGCGTGTCGGCGGTGAGCACATCCCGTCTGTTCGTCCCGGCATCGAAATCGACACGATGCGCGAGCCGCTCGGAGTCGTCGGGTTGATCACGCCGTGGAATTTTCCGATGGCGATTCCGTCATGGAAAGTTGCTCCGGCATTGGCGTTCGGCAATGCCGTGTTGTTGAAACCGGCCGAGCTTGCGCCGGCGTGTTCATGGAATCTTGCCGAAATCATCTCACGTTCCGGACTTCCCAAGGGCGTGTTCAATTTAGTAATGGGAAAAGGAAGCGCCGTCGGCAACACCATTGTCAACCATCCCGACGTTGCCGGTGTGAGCTTTACCGGATCTGTTGAAGTCGGCAGAACGTTGGCGTCGAATCTCGCACGACGCCTTGCGCGTGTTCAGCTTGAAATGGGTGGAAAGAACCCGCTGGTTGTGCTGGATGACGCCGACCTGACTGTTGCGGTGAATGCGGCGATCAACGGCGCGTTCTTCTCTACCGGACAGCGCTGCACAGCATCAAGCCGGTTGATAGTAACGGAAGGAATTCACGATCGTTTCGTTCAGGCGATGGTGGAGAAAATGAAAACCTTGAAAGTTGATGACGCCCTTGCTCCGGGTACAGATATCGGCCCGGTGATCGATGGCGCACAGCTCATGAAAGACGAGAGCTATATCGAGTTGGCGAGAAGAGAAGGAGGGAAGCTTGCTTTCGGCGGGCAACGCCTGAAGCGCGAGAAAAACGGCTGGTATCTCGCGCCAGCACTCTTCACAGAAACAACAAACTCGATGCGTTTCAACTGTGAAGAAGCTTTCGGGCCGCTGGCGGGAGTGATTCGCGTGAAGAATTACGATGAAGCACTCGCCGTTGCCAACGATACCGAGTTCGGGCTTTGTGCTGGTATCTGCACAACGTCGCTCAAGCACTCCACGCATTTCAAGCGCAACGCGCAAGCCGGTATGGTGATGGTGAACCTGCCGACCGCCGGCGTTGATTACCACGTTCCCTTCGGCGGACGGAAAGGTTCGAGCTACGGGACACGCGAGCAAGGGTCTTATGCGAAGGAGTTCTACACTGTAGTGAAGACGTGTTATGTGGCGGGGTGATTCACCTAGCGTGTCAAATCCCGATTCATCGGGATTCGTTTGCCCAGCGTGACGGTTCACCGTCATGCGAGATAGTCAGGGGATCACATCACAACCAGCGGAGGATCGCCCATGGGACAGGTCTATTACAAACTGTTTTATCATGCCATTTGGCGAACGAAGTACAATCAGTCGGCCATCACTCCGGCGATTGAAGCCGTTCTGGTTCCATTCATGGAGAACAAAGCAAAGCGGTTCGGTTGCCATTTGCATGGTATCGGCGGGACGGAAGACCACATTCACATTGCTATTGAAATTCCTCCCGCTGAATCGGTGAGTGATATTATCGGCAAACTCAAAGGCAGCAGTTCCTATTTTCTGAACAAGGAGTTGCAGATCACAAAGGATTTCTACTGGCAGGACGGGTTCGGCGTTCTTTCGTTTGCCGAGCGGGATTTGCCCAAGGTTCTTGATTATATACAGCGTCAAAAAGAACATCACGCGTCACACAAGCTGAACGCACCGATGGAGCGGGTGGATGGGGAGGAGGCTGATTCACGGGTCTGTGCACACAAATCGTCCTGAAGGACGATAGGTTTTTCTTGCTTCAGAATTCGTCATCCGGTTGACGGTCACGCGAGATATACCAGAGATTTCAAAATGCCTACACACACCTTCTTCTGCATCGACGCCCACACCTGCGGTAACCCGGTCCGGGTTGTAGCCGGTGGCGGGCCGCAACTCAACGGCGCCAACATGAGCGAACGGCGGCAGGATTTTCTCCGCCGTTACGACTGGATTCGTACAGGATTGATGTTCGAGCCCCGCGGGCACGACATGATGAGCGGCAGCATTCTCTATCCGCCAACGCGGGAGGATACAGACATCGGCATTCTCTTCATCGAAACCAGCGGTTGCCTGCCGATGTGCGGGCATGGAACAATCGGTACAGTAACGGTGATGATTGAACACGGACTCGTTTCGCCAAAGACTCCGGGCAAATTGCGACTCGAAGTCCCGGCGGGAATAGTCGAGGCGTATTATGAAATGGAAGGAAGGAAAGTGAAGAGCGTACGTATTGTGAACGTCCCGGCGTTCCTTCATTCCACCAATCTCGAAGTGGAATGTCCCGACCTCGGCATGCTGAAGGTTGATGTCTCATACGGCGGCAATTTCTACGCGATTGTTAACCCGCAGGAAAATTTCAAGGGACTTGAACTCATTGCCGCTTCTGATGTATTGCGCTGGAGTCCCGTCGTCCGACGACGCATCAACGAAAAATACACGTTTGTCCATCCCGACAATCCGACCATCAAAGGATGCAGTCACGTGATGTGGACGGGTAAGCCGAAGCATCCGGAAGCCACGGCCCGTAACGCGGTCTTCTATGGTGAGAAAGCTATTGACCGCTCGCCATGCGGAACGGGGACTTCGGCGCGTGTGGCGCAATGGGCTGCGAAAGGCAAGCTGAAAGAAGGCGACGTGTTTGTGCACGAGAGCATCATCGGCAGTCTCTTCAAAGCCCGCATCGAAGGGCGGGCGAAGGTCGGCGAGTACGATGCGGTGATTCCGAGTATCGAGGGCTGGGCGAAGATTTACGGCTTCAATACGATTTCGATTGATGATGAGGATGATCCGTTCGCGCGTGGGTTCCAGGTATTGTAGAGAAAACCGCGAAGGCGCAAAGACACGAAGGTGTTTGAGATGAGTCTAGACTTGGATCGGGAAACTGAGCGGATAGCAACTACAATTGTAGATTCTGCCTTCAAGGTGCACAAAGCCCTTGGACCCGGTTTGCTGGAATCAGTTTACGAAATCTGCCTGTCTCATGAACTTCGACTGAGAGGCCTGAAGGTCGAAACTCAGCTCGCCGTCCCAATCGAGTACGAAGCAATGCAAATTGATGCTGCTCTTCGGTTGGATTTGCTTGTGAATAGTCTGGTAATAGTTGAACTCAAAGCCGTTGAAAAGATGATTCCTCTCTATGAAGCCCAGGTTTTGTCATATCTACGGTTGATGAAGAAACGCCTTGGTTTTATCATCAACTTCAATGTCCCTTTGATTAAGGATGGCATTAAACGCATAGTTCTCTCATGAAACTTCGCGACTTCGCGTCTTCGCGGTTTTCTTTAGAAAGTGAAACAAATGAAATCTAATGTAATCATCATCGGCGGCGGCGCAATAGGCCTCTGTTCCGCCTACTACCTCAACAAAGCAGACGCAAGCGTCACTGTTATCGATAAAGGCGAGTTCGGTCACGGCTCGTCGTTGCACAACGCTGGTTACGTGTGCCCGAGCCATTTCATTCCGCTCGCATCACCGGGCATCATCTCACAGGGATTGAAATGGATGCTAAGTCCCACAAGTCCGTTTTACGTCAAGCCACGTCTCGATTCTGATTTTGTTTCGTGGGCGTGGAAGTTCAGGCAATCATGCACACAAGAGAACGTAAGTCGGGCCATGCCGTTGCTCCGCGATCTCGGCAATGCAAGTCTTGACTTGTACGAAGAATTTGCCGCGTTGAAGGCATTTGACTTTGAGTGGACGCCAAAGGGTTTGCTGATCTTGTATCGTACTGAAAAGGGACGACACGATTGTGAAGAAGAAGCAAACTTGGCAAAAGAAGTCGGAATCAACGCACGGCTGCTCGACAAATCGTCCCTCGAGCGACTCGAACCGAACGTCGAAATGCGGGCTGAGGGCGGCTTGTACTTCCCCGACGATTGCCACATGACCCCTTCAAAGTTCGTCGAGGGATTGGCAAGGCATCTTGAGACAAGCGGAGTGAAGCTTCTGAAGAATACAGAGGTTTCAGGGTTTAGGGCTCAGGGCAAACGCATTGTTGGAGTCTCGACTTCGGCAGGTGACTTTTCGGCGGATGAGTTTGTGCTTGCGGGCGGTTCTTGGTCACCTGGGATCGTGAAGGAGTTAGGAATCAAATTGCTTGTTCAGGCTGGCAAAGGATACAGCGTCACCATTCCCCGCAAAGAAAACAAACCAGCAATTCCTCTTATCTTCACCGAAGCTCGCGTCGCTGTTACGCCAATGGGTGATACAATCCGGTTCGCGGGGACGATGGAAATTGCAGGACTCGATCTCAGCATCACGCGCCGCCGCGTTGATGCGATCCTCAATTCCATTCCAAACTACATCGGCGGATTTGAGAAGTCGGATTTTGACGGAGCAGAACCGTGGGCCGGACTTCGCCCTGTGAGTCCTGACGGTGTTCCGTACATCGGCAGATTCTCTTCATACTCGAATCTGATTGCGGCAACGGGACACGCAATGATTGGTATTTCGCTTGCACCGATTACCGGAAAACTCGTTTCCGAAATTGCGACGAACGCGCCACCATCATTCGACTTGAGCTTGACAAATCCTGACAGGTTCGCCTAAACAGCATATTCGCAGTCTTCAACCGGATTCTCTTAATAATTCCCTAACTCCATATAAATCAGTTGACAATTTGATGTGAATACTGTATCGTTAGGTGGGGGCAGGAGACCCCGAAGCTAACGGAGATTCGAACCTGTCACACAGTTTTCATAGCTCGTCAATCTTGAAGTCAACAAGAACATCTGACTGAACCAAGGCGTCAACGCGGCGCCTTTTTTTATTTGCGCGTTCCGTTCATTGCACAATTCACAGAAGAGGAGGATGCACCGTATTGGCCCGTTCTCAGAAGAAGACTTTCGTGCTCGACACCAACGTGATTCTGCATGACAGTTCATGCATCACGCAGTTTGCAGAACACAATGTTGTGGTTCCCGTGACCGTGTTGGAAGAGCTGGATCAGTTCAAGAAGGGGAATGAGGTATTGAACTATCACGCACGGGAATTTGTACGGACACTCGACGAACTGAGTCAGGACAAGTTGTTCAACGGCGGCGTGAAGATCGGGCCGAAGCTCGGCAAAATTTCGGTGAAGTTAGAACGGGAGCTTCACCCGGATTTGCAGTTGAACTTCTCGCCCGACAAACCCGATCATCATATTCTGAACATTGCCTATCATGTTGCGAAAGAGAAGCCGGATGTTCCGGTGACGCTCGTGACGAAGGATGTGAATCTGCGGATGAAGGCGAAAGCGCTCGGACTGATGTCGCAAGACTACAAGTCTGATCAGGTGAAGGATATCGATGCGCTGTACACCGGACACAGGGTTGAAGAAAATCTCCCGGGTGAAATCATTCAGCGGTTGTATGTGAAGCCGTATCATATCGATGAAGAGGAGATTGCGTTCAAGCGGAAATTGCTGGCGAACGAGTTTCTCGTCATGCGCAACGGCAAACACTCGGCTCTTGCGATGTTCTACGCTGCCGATCATTTCATCAGGAAAGTTGAAAAGCTCAGCGCTTATGGCATCGTACCGCGCAACGCAGAACAAACATTTGTGTTGCAGGCGCTCCTCAATCCTGATATTCAACTCGTGAGTATTTCCGGAAAGGCGGGAACCGGCAAAACGCTGCTTGCTCTTGCCGCTTCGCTCGAATGCCGCAAATACTACCGGCAGATCCTCGTTGCGCGTCCTGTCATACCGTTGAGCAACCGCGATATCGGCTTTCTTCCCGGCGATATCGAGCAGAAACTTGATCCGTACATGAAGCCGTTGTTCGATAATCTTGCCGTGATTCAACACCAGTTCTCCGAATCGGATGAACGGTACAAGAAGATTACGCAGCTTGTTCAAGAGAAGAAGCTGATCATCGAAGCTCTTGCGTATATTCGCGGGAGAAGTCTGGCAAAAGTATTCTTCATTGTTGACGAAGCGCAGAACCTGACGCCACATGAAGTCAAGACGATCATCACTCGTGCGGGCGAGGGAACGAAACTGATCTTCACAGGTGACATCTACCAAATCGATCATCCGTATCTCGACAGTCGTTCGAACGGGCTCAGCTACTTGATCGAGAAGATGAAGGGACAGCCGCTGTACGCCCATATCAATTTGGAAAAAGGTGAACGCTCCGAGCTTGCAGAGCTTGCGAGTAATGTACTATAGAAAAGATTCCAACACGAAGGCACGAAGTACAACGAAGTTGCACAAAGCAATGCTCTGTGGACTTCGAGGCCTTTGAGCCTTTGTGTTGAAGAAAACAAGGAATAAACAATGCTCATTCAAGAAAAAGTCAATCAAGCCAAGGCAATCCTCAAAGAATTCGATATTGATTGCTGGATCACGTTCGTCCGGGAAAGCTCGCTCAACGGCGATCCGACACTGCCATTTTTGATAGATGGTGATGTTACCTGGCATTCCGCGTTCATTCTTACGCAAACCAATGCGTATGCAATTGTCGGGCAGTATGACAAACGGGGAGTGGAGGATGTACAAGCGTACGACGAGGTTGTCGGCTACGTACAGGGCATCAAGGAACATCTCCTCGCATTCATGAAGCGCATTGATCCGAAGAAGATTGCCGTGAACTATTCTACCGGAAGTGAAATCTGCGACGGCCTGACGCACGGCATGTACCTGACACTGAGGGACTTTCTGTATGAGATTGACTTTCAGGACAGGCTCATCTCCGCTGAAAAAATCATTTCTGCTCTTCGCCAGCGGAAGACGAAAGCTGAAATAGACAACATCAAAGAAGCAATTCGCATTACAGAGAACATCTACTCAGATGTTGCTCAATTCGTCAAGCCGGGGAAGACAGAGAAAGAGGTCGCGGAGTTCATGAGGCAAAAAGTGAAGAAAGCCGGCGTGACGTATGCGTGGGATCCGAAATCGTGTCCCGCAGTTTTCACCGGGCCCGACACGGCAGAGGCGCATTATGGTCCGACTGATCGAATTATAGAACGCGGGCAAATTCTGAATATGGATTTTGGCCTGAAGTACAATGAGTATTGTTCTGATTTACAGCGAACATTCTACATCCTGAAAGAAGGAGAGGACAAAGCTCCGCCGGAAGTTCAACGAGGGTTCGACACAATTGTGACCTCAATCGAGCTGGCGAGAAAACAGATGCGACCGGGGATTGAGGGAATCGAAATCGACAAGACGGCCCGCGGATACATTACGCAGGCAGGCTATCCCGAATATCCTCACGGTTTAGGACATCAGGTCGGAAGATTTGCGCATGACGGAACAGCGTTGCTCGGTCCCGCATGGGAAAAGTATGCGCAGAAGCCATTTCAGAAGCTTGAAGCGGGCATGGTATTCACGATTGAGCCGCGGCTTCCGGTTTCGGGTCGCGGCATCGCTACAGTCGAGGAGATGGTTGTTGTGAAGGAAAACGGTGCCGAGTTCCTCTCGACTCCTCAGAGGGAACTGCTGCTGGTCAAATAAGCAGCTACGGATTATCTGAAGTATCTTTCCGGCTTGAAGGCGTAAAGGGCAGTTTTGCCGGCAGTCTGTAGTGAGTTGATTTCAGCACCTTCGCAAGCCTGTCGTTATCTCTTCTCAGTCCCTCATACGAATAGAACACCTCGCCGTTGTATCCAAGATAGCGGTTGTAGCGGATTGCTTCCTTCAGGAATTCGTCCGACATGGTGAATGTGCCCTCATGCAACAGGACGCCGGGATACAGGTACCGTTTCTCGCTATGAATGCGGAGAGAATCGCGATGCTGCGATTCAAGTGTTCGTTTGTAGCTTTCGATGTCGGGGCGGAAAATTCTCGGGTGCATGATGTCTGCCGAGTATTCGCCGTCGGGGCTTTTGCTGATCCAGATACGCCAGTCCTGCAAGTACTCGTCCAGTGACCAAGGATACACGAAGGGGGACCAGGAAACCACCGCCTTCGGTTTGGTTGCTTTCACTTTCCAATAGACTTGTCGGGCAAACGTGTTGAGGCGTACGGCGCGCCAGAATTTCCAATGCTTCTCACTGATGTCGAGCGGTGGGGGCGTTCCGGCGTGCAGGTCGGTGTACTCCGCGGCAAACACAGAATCGTAGCCTGCTTCAATGGGCTGGGCGGGCAGACGTGTTCCGCCCTGCACGCCGTCGATATCATATTTCTGAACTACTTCGCCGATGATTGCAAACA
The DNA here is from genome assembly GCA_019637975.1 of Bacteroidota bacterium. Classification (NCBI taxonomy): domain Bacteria; kingdom Pseudomonadati; phylum Bacteroidota; species Bacteroidota bacterium. The sequence continues at coordinate 116,219 of JAHBUR010000006.1, forward strand.
TGAAGTTCTGCACTTCAGGCAGGAATGCATTCAGCCATGCGACGCCGTCTTTGACTGCAATCTTGTTCGTTCGGTCGCGGGCAGCCCAATGCGGTTTTGAACGGATGATAATGCTCTCTGAATTGCCGGCCGAAAATCCCCCCTCGAAATAGGGAATAACGGCGATGCCGTGTTTGCGCGCTTCTTCGATAACCTCCGCAAGCGGGTCACGGCCTTTGTATGCGGCAAGCGTGTCTATCTCAATGCCGAATACCACTTTCATCGTTGTGCTGGGGAACAGCGTCATACCGTCGTTCCATACAACCGGAAAAACAACATTGAAATGATGGTCGGCAAGAAATTGCATGGCGGTTGCGATACTTTCCCTGCTTTCCAACACACGATCGTGTTGTGTGATCCACACGCCGCGAAGCTCAACAGGAAGCAATAGCTGTTGTGTTGGTTTGCTGCCACCCGTGCATCCGGGAAGCAGGTTATACCCAACGGCTAACAAGAGAAAAACAGTGAAAGAAAACCCCTTGAACATATCCAAATAGATGTCGTTATTGAGTGTGCTTACGGAAGAGAATAACACAATGTAAGAAATCAACGCTGTTCCGACAAGTCTTTCTGAATCTCCAACATCACTATCTTTCGTTCCGATATAGATGGCTCTTGCATTTCCAACAAGACCCGTCACAGTTGACTGTGTGGTTTTTGAGGACGACGCTGTTGTGCTGATTAAACGCGGGCACGAGCCGTTCAAGGGTTGTTATGCTCTGCCCGGCGGCTTTGTTGACGTGAACGAGACTGTCGAGGAAGCATGCAAACGGGAGATGTTGGAGGAGACCGGACTTGTCGTGCATAGTCTCAAAATGATCGGCGTGTACTCAGATCCGCAACGGGATGAAAACCGGCATACAATTGCAGTTGCATTCCTTGCTGAAGCCGACCTCTCGACGTTGAAGGCGGGCGACGATGCGTCACACGTGGAGCAGGTAAGAGATTGGCAGAGTATCCCGCTTGCGTTCGATCATGCGAAGATCATAAGGGAAGCAGTCCGCCTCAAATCCTGAATCTGAACCTCACATTCTGAATCATTCCAGATGCCCCGTTTCAAACTCTATATCGAATACGAAGGAACCCGCTACAGCGGCTGGCAGGTGCAGAAGAATGCGCGCACGGTTCAGGGGGATCTGATCGGGGCGATGAAGACGGTGTTCAAGACAAGCGATTTCGAGTTTCACGGCGCCGGACGGACTGACGCCGGCGTGCATGCGCTGATGCAGGTTTCCCACCTCGACGTGAAAACAATGCTCGCTCCGGAAATCATCCGGATGAAAGTGAATGATGAGCTTCCGGCGGACATCAATATCATTGAGGTAGAAAAGACCCGACCCGATTTTCACGCACGACACGACGCCGTTGCACGCAGCTATCTCTACCAGATTTCCCGTCGCCGCACGGCGTTCGGCAAGCGGTACGTTTGGTGGATTAAAGACAAACTTGACGTCCGAAAGATGGAGCCAGCGTTGCATCTCTTTGCGGGCATGAAGAATATGCAATCATTCACTGATGACGATCCGGAGGAGAAGTCAACGAAGGTATTGATCGAGTCTGTTGAGATTGTGGAAGCAGGCGATCTGATTCTCCTGCGCATCGTCGGTTCCCATTTTGTGTGGAAGCTCGTTCGTCGCATTGTCGGAGTTGTGGCGGAAGTCGGACGGGGAAAGCTTGACGTTGAGGATGTTCGTCGATTTCTCACCATCAAATCCAACGAACCGGCAGCTTTCACATCTCCACCATCAGGACTCTTTCTTGAACGCGTCTATTACAAAGGTGACAAGAAAGAAACAGGGCTGCAACCGACAATCCATCTGCCCGGTTTCAGGCGATAAATCACCGTTTCTTGAAAATTCCCTTTCTTGCAATTCCAGCACCGATTATCTATATTTTTCATGAGTTCTTGAATGAACGACAAGTGAGAATTGCATGACGGCGACTGAAATCCAACCGCAAACAACACGCGCGCACGAGGTATTCGGCGATTTCTGGTTCAACTCTGAACCGGTAATCATTTCTGCTTTGCGGGGTCGCGTGGTGCTGATCCAGTTCTGGGATTACACGTGCGGCAGCTCTTTGCGTGCGGTGCCGTATGTCAATGAATGGTACAAGCGCTACCGGCAGCATGGCTTGGTTGTGATTGGAGTGCACACACCGAAGTTTCCTTTCGGCAAAAATCCGGAATACGTGCAAAAGGCTATCGAGCGGTTGGGAATTTCGTACCCTGTTGTGATGGATAATGAGGCGGTTATTGCCGCACGATATGGCAACCGCGATTGGCCGACGACATATCTTATCGACAAACACGGCTTCATACGCTACAAGAACACGGGTGAGGGGCAGTACGCAACTACGGAGCGTGTGTTGCAGACGCTGTTGTATGATGCGGGGGTTTTCGACGAAATGCCGATGGTGATGGAACCGTTGCGGGAAGAAGACAAAGCGGGCTCCGTCCTGTACCGGTCAACGCCCGAGCTCTTTGCCGGCTATTTGAGAGGAAGCATAGGTAATGTGGAAGGCTACGCGCCGGAGTCGGTTGTGCACTATGATGACCCTGATTTCTATCTCGGCGACAGAATTTACGCGGTCGGCGTTTGGATGAATGACCGCAACAGCTTGCGTCATGATGAACATGGAACAGGAAAGATCATTCTCCGTTATCATGCGCTTGGAGTAAACGTTGTGGCAAAACCGGAAGGCAGCAACGCAATTGAAGTTGTTGTGACGCAAGATGATGAGTTTCTCACCGGTGAAAACAGGGGCAACGATATTGAGATTGACAGTGAAGGAAGAAGTGTTGTCGCTATTTCCGAGCCGCGGATGTATAATTTGGTAAAGAATCCCGCCTACGGTGAGCATGTTCTGCGGCTTGTGACGGAGAGCGACGCATTCTCTCTTTATTCGTTTACATTCGTGTCGAGTGTTATTCCTGAATTGATATCGAATAACTGACACATCTCCGGCACGAACGAAGGAAGTAAAACGGCGGGCACTGTACCCGCCGTTGTTTGTTTTCTGAATCGCGAAAGCAGCAAATACAATGAAAACCTTTCTTGATCTTCTCAACGAAAAAATCATCGTCTTCGATGGTGCCACCGGCACGCATTTGCAGGGGCAGAATTTGACCGCCGACGATTTCGGTGGCGAGCATCTGAACGGATGCAACGAATATCTCGTCGTCTCGAAACCGTCTGCAGTGGAACACGTACACAGCGACTATCTTGAAGCCGGAGCTGATGTTATCGAGACGAACACCTTCGGCTCAATGTCTCTTGTGCTTGCTGAATACAATCTTGCCGATCGTGCATACGAGTTGAGCATCAAAGCCGCACAACTTGCAAAGCGCGTAGCGGCCGATTTCTCAACTTCCGACAAACCCCGCTTCGTTGCCGGTTCAATGGGTCCGACGACGAAACTTCCTTCCCTCGGACACATCAAGTTTAAAGAAATGGCGATGTCATACAAGGAGCAGGCGAAGGGGCTGATCGAAGGAGGTGCCGACCTGCTGTGTGTGGAGACATGTCAGGATATTCTGCAAACGAAAGCTGCGCTCTACGGCATCTTCGAGTATTTCGAGGAGGCGAGAAAACGTGTTCCCATTATTACTTCCGTAACAGTCGAAACGATGGGAACGCTTCTGCTGGGCACGGAAATCTCGGCCGCGCTCACGTCGCTTGAGCCGTACGATATTGATGTGATTGGAATGAACTGCGCAACGGGCCCCGCCGAAATGTCGGAACATGTCCGGGTTCTCTGTTCAACCAGTCCGAAGCCCGTATTCGTCATGCCGAATGCAGGCATTCCGGAGAACGTCGGCGGGCATGCACACTACAAACTCTCGCCTGAGGAGCTTGCCCGGTTCATGTCACACTTCGTGAAAGATTTGGGCGTGAGCATTGTCGGCGGCTGCTGCGGAACGACGAAGGAACACATTCGCCAGCTTGCGAACGCTGTTGGTGGACTTGCTCCGAAAAAGCGCGAGATTGACTTTGTCCCGAGCGCATCGAGTCTGTATCAATCCGCGCCGCTAACCATCAATCCCCCTCCGGTATTGATCGGGGAGCGGACGAATGCCAACGGCAGCAAGCTCTTCAAGGATCTTCTTGCAAAAGAGGATTGGGAAGGCATCGTAGCAATGGGTCGTGAAGCAGTGAAAGAGGGAGCACACATGGTGGATGTGTGCGCGGCGTATGTCGGACGTGACGAAGTGAAAGATATGCACGAAATCATCTTTCGATTCAATACGCAAGTACAACTGCCTATTGTGATTGATTCCACCGAAGCAAATGTTATCGAGGAATCTCTTCAACTGATTGGCGGGAAAGCCATTATTAACTCCATCAATCTTGAGGATGGAGAAAAGCGCATTGACGATGTTGTGCCTCTCTGCAAGAAGTATGGAGCTGCCGTAATTGCGTTGACGATTGATGAGCAGGGAATGGCAAAGACAGCGGAGAAGAAACTTGCCATTGCCAGGCGCATCTACGATCTCGTGGTCAACAAATACAAGATGCAGCCGCACGATCTCATTTTCGATACCCTGACATTCACACTCGGGTCGGGTGACGAAGAATTTCGCCGAGCGGGAATGGAGACCATTGAGGCAATCCGGCTGATCAAGAAGGAACTTCCCGGCGTGAAAACAATTCTCGGTGTCAGCAATATCTCGTTCGGACTCTCGCAACATATGCGGCATGTGTTGAATTCCGTCTTCCTCCATTACGCCATCGAAGCCGGACTCGACATGGCAATCGTTCACGCCTCGAAGATTATGCCGCTCTACAAGATTGATGAGCGGGGAAGAGAATTATGCCGCCAGTTGATTTTTGATGAGAGGAAGTTTGAGGAAGTTGCAGCATGAGTTCAGAGTGTAGGGGGATGGAGCATTGGAGTATTGGAGTGTGGAGTATTCAAGTGTTTGTTGCATGACCATCACCCGGCACAAATCCAACACTCCATGACTCCATTAAACCATCAATCCCTTGATCCGTTTATTCACGAATCCACAAAGTAATGGCTGACTTATCTCAAAAGACGCTGAAAGTCGTCTACGATCCGCTCACCGAACTCATGGCGTACTACGCCGATAAAAAAGGCGTGAAGAAAGAGAAAGCCGCCCGCGCCGGAACGGTGGAAGAACGCCTGAAGAACCGCATCATCGACGGCGACAAAGTGGAGATGCAAGCCGACCTCGATGAAGCCCTGAAAAAGTACTCCGCTCTCGACATCATCAATACTCTCCTGTTGGATGGAATGAAGGTTGTCGGAGAATTGTTCGGCAGCGGACAAATGCAGTTGCCGTTCGTCCTCCAATCTGCAGAAACAATGAAAACTGCAGTCGCCTATCTCGAGAAGTTCATGGATAAGGCGGACTCGACGAGCAAAGGGACTTTTGTCATCGCGACAGTGAAGGGAGATGTTCACGACATCGGCAAGAATCTCGTTGATATCATCCTGACCAACAACGGGTACAAGGTTGTCAATCTCGGCATCAAATGCGCGGTTGAGACAATGTTACATGCCGCTGAAGAACATAATGCTCACGCTCTCGGCATGAGCGGCCTGCTTGTGAAATCCACGCTCATCATGAAAGAGAACCTTGAAGTGATGAACGAGCGGAACGTGACGATTCCTGTTGTACTCGGAGGCGCCGCCCTCACACGGCGCTACGTTGAGCAGGATATGCGCGCCATCTACAAAGGCAAAGTATTCTACGCCAACGACGCGTTTGACGGACTTCATTTCATGGAACGAGTCACGTCGGGTACCATTGAGTATCCGCCGCAGGTTCGTACGGATGAGGATGAAGAAGAGAAACTCACCGGTACAGAAGCAAAAATTGCGCTTGCACAAAGAGAAAATCAGTTGTATACGCAGGCGAGCAATGGAGGCGGGAGGACAGGCACTTCACGCGTCTCAAAAGACGTGTCCATTCCGAAGCCGCCGTTCTGGGGCGCGAAAGTCGTCGATGATGTTCCGCTCGATGACGTCTTTCAGTATGTTAACGAGATAGCGCTGATTCGAGGGCAATGGCAGGTTCGAAAAGGGAAGATGAAGGAAGATGAATACCGGAAGCTGTTGGAGCAGAACATCTATCCCGACTATGAAAACCTGAAATCCAAAATCAAATCGGAAAAACTCCTGCAGCCGAAGGTTGTGTACGGCTACTTTCCTTGCCAATCTGAAGGTGACGATCTCATCATCTATCACGATGACATGAACAGCGAGCGAATGCGGTTCACGTTCCCCCGCCAATCGGATGACCGGTTTCTCTGTCTTTCTGACTATTTTGCCTCCGTCGAGTCGGGCCGGATGGATGTTGTTGCATTGCATCTTGTAACCATGGGAAGAGTTGCTTCCGAGTATTCTGCGAAATTGTTTGCAGCAAACAATTACAAAGACTACCTTTACTTTCACGGCCTCAGCGTCGAATCTGCTGAGGCGCTTGCAGAGTTGTGGCACAAGAGGATTCGTGAGGAATTGGGAATCGCCGGAAGAGATGCACAAGAAATCAAGCGGTTGTTCTCGCAAGGATATCAGGGCTCGCGGTACAGCTTCGGGTATCCGGCGTGCCCGAATCTGGAAGATCAAACACAACTCTTCGAGTTGCTCGATGGCGAGCGCATCGGTGTTCGCCTGACGGATGAATTTTCGCTTGAGCCGGAGCAAAGCACGAACGCGATAATCGTTCATCATCCCGAAGCGCGTTACTTTAACGTGAAGTAGCGACGGCTGTTCTGCAACTGTTCTTTCCACATCATCTGTGCGTGATTCATGGACTCCACGATTCAACGCGGATATTTTGTTCTCGCCGATATTTCCGGCTACACACCCTTCATGGCCGAAAGCGAATTGGACCATGCCTATGTCATTCTCAATGACATTCTTACCCTTCTCATCAAACATCTGACACCGGCACTCCGTCTTGTTGAAGTTGAGGGCGATGCCGTGTTTGTGTATGCCCCAGAAGCATCCGTCACACGTGGCGAGACCATTCTCGAGATGATCGAAGCAACCTATGTTGCCTTTCGTGACAGAAAAGGGATGATGCAACATAATTCCGTTTGCCCCTGCGTTGCCTGCCGTTCCATTGCCGCTCTTGATTTGAAGTTTGTTGCTCACTACGGAGAGTATGCCATGCAGCGGCTTCCGGGCAGCAAGGCAAAACCGGTTGGCTCGTCCATCAATCTCGCTCACCGGTTGTTGAAGAATCCTGTTCGCGAGTCAACAGGGTGGCAGAGTTACGCACTGTTTACACATGCGGCACTTGACGCGATGAAGATTTGGCCGAAGAATCTGCACGAAGAGCCGCTGTCATACGAACATTTTGATCGCATAACATCCTACAGCGTCGATTTACATAGGCGGTACCGTGAACTGACCGAGGGCCGACGGGTTCTTCTTGAGCCACCGGAAGCGCATGTATCCATCACCCGCACGTATCCGTTTCCCTCTGCGATTCTATGGGATTGGTTGAGCGACCCCGCAAAAAGGAAGGTGTGGCATCTTGGGTCGGACTGGAGAATTTCGGGGCGGCCGGCAGGCCGTACTGATGTCGGCGCGCGTAACCATTGTGCCGCTTCCGGTTTTCTGGAGGAAGTGTTGGATTGGCGTCCGTTCGAGTATTATACTGTCCGCTACCGCAAAGGCATCGTGAATATTCTGATCAGTGCCAGGCTCGAAGAAGTCGAAACCAACACCCGTCTGGAATGGAACATGAAGATCGATAGCAAACTCCCTCGCTGGCTCATGAAGCCGACGTCGACGTTCGTAGTGTCGAGGCTTATGCAGGTGAAAGAAGGGCTTGAAAAGCTGGAACACTTAGCTTCCGAGAGCTTCTCGCTGGCGTGATTCCCTGCATGTTTTGCGTTCTCCTGTCTGCGGGTCTTCCGTTTCCAACAAAGCCCTCTTCCCCCCGGCCCTCAACCCCCCAAATGTGACATTCTCCCCCATTTTCCGTAAATTTTGTAAGCTTGTATTTGCCTCCGACAGGCTCGCGTTCATTCATTTTCCAGTACTTCATGAAAACTCTCGTCTTTGGCGCCGATGGCGGGGGAACGAAAACCCTCGGGCTCATCGCGGATGGGAACGGTTCAGTTCTTGTACAGAAGCATGTTGAAGGAACCAATGTGAACGTGGTGGGCTTTGATGTCGCAGCCGCCCGACTCTACAGCCTGATTGCCGATTGTTGTGCGGATGCAGGTTGTGCAGTTGCCGAGTTGCAGGGGATTGTTCTCGGACTCGCCGGAGCAGGAAGAGCAGAGAATCGGACGCGTCTGCGCGAGGAGATTGCAAAGCTTGCCGCGCGTGAGCTTCCGCTTGTGATTGAAACTGATGCGAGGGTCGGGCTGGAAGGCGCGTTCAACGGAGGACCGGGCATTCTCGTTATTGCAGGCACTGGCTCGGCAGTGATGGGAAAGAACAATGCAGGCAAGATTGTATCAGCCGGAGGTTGGGGGAGAATGTTGGGGGATGAAGGGAGCGGATTCTGGTTAGGGTCCGAGGCTCTGAAATCCGTTGCTCGATGGTACGATGGCCGCGGAGGCTCGCATCCTCTTGCCGGATTGATAAGGCAAGAATTCGGATTTGACAATCGCGATAGTGTGATTGGTGCCGTCTATCACGAAGGTTTTGAGTTGTCGCGACTTGCTCCGCTTGTGATCAAAGCTGCGGCGGAAGGCGTAGACGTTGCGCGGGAGATTCTTGCTCGCGGTGCGGCAGAATTGGCCGGGCAAGCACAATCAGTTGCCGCGCAGCTTGCCATCGAGGGTCAGGTAGGGGTGGTGTTGTCGGGCGGATTGCTTGAGCATGAATCCGGTTACACCCGCATTCTGCGCACGCTGATGGTGGATCGTGTGCCGGATGCAACTGTTCAAACGGCCCTGCATCCGCCGGCATACGGCGCAGCGTTGCTGGCGCGTGAGTACGCAAAAAGATCACTACAGTTCAACACATGATTCCATGTTCAATACACCATAAACTGAAGGTATAGTATGCCAATCCCAAAATTCAGAAACGAACTGCTTGCAGATTTCTCGAAAGCCAAAAACCGCAAAGCACAGGAAGCAGCTATTGCGAAGGTACGATCGCAGATCGGGAAGGAATACCCGATTGTGATCGGCGGCGAGAAGATTTACACGCAAGAGAAATTCAACTCCTATAATCCCTCCAAGTCATCGGAGATTGTCGGCGTCTTTCAAAAAGGAACCACGGAGCTTGCCAACAAGGCTATGGACGTTGCCCTGGCGAAGTTCGAAGACTGGAAGAACGTTCCGTACAAGAAGCGGGCTGACTATCTTTTCAAAGCCGCAAAGCTGATGCGCAAGCGCCGGTTCGAGTTGAATGCTACGATGATTCTCGAAGTCGGAAAGACTTGGATTGAAGCGGACGCCGATACAGCCGAAGCGATTGACTTCCTCGAATTCTATGCGCGTGAAATGCTGCGCTATGGCGGCCCGCAACCGGTGGTTCCGAACAAAGGAGAAAAGGGAAAGCTCCTCTACATTCCGCTCGGTGTCGGCGTTGTTGTTCCGCCGTGGAACTTTGCGCTTGCCATTCTCACCGGAATGACTTCGGCGGCGATTGTCACGGGCAACACCGTCGTGCTGAAACCATCCAGCGACTCGCCGCTGACAGGATGGAAATATTACGAGATTATGGAAGAAGTCGGATTGCCTGCGGGCGTACTCAATTTCGTCAGCGGTCCGGGCGGAGCAGTAGGCGATACGCTTGTTACGCATCCGAAGACACGGTTCATTTCCTTCACCGGCTCGAAAGAAGTCGGCATTCACATCAACGAGGAAGCGGCAAAAGTCCGTCCCGGACAAATCTGGCTGAAGCGCGTTGTTGCCGAGATGGGCGGCAAGGATTCAATTGTTGTTGATGAGGGCGTTGATCTTGATGAGGCCGCTGCCGGCGTCACCGTTTCAGCATTCGGTTTCCAAGGTCAGAAATGCTCGGCCTGCTCCCGCGTGATTGTTCATGAGAAGATTTATGACAAATTCGTTGACCTTCTTGCCAAGAAAGCCGAAGCTATCACTATTGGTGATTCCGCCGTTCAATCCAACTATATGGGACCCGTCATCAACAAAAAGTCGGAGGAAAGCATCCTTGCCTATATCGAAAAAGGAATTGCCGAAGGCGGACGGTTGGTTGCTGGTGGCAAGAAAGCCGGCGACGAAGGCTATTTCATCCGCCCGACGGTGATTGCTGATGTTGATCCGAAGGCAACCATTTCGCAGGAGGAAATCTTCGGACCCGTGCTTGCCGTGATCAAGGCAAAGAATTTTGATGAAGGGTTGGAGATTGCCAACAACACCGAGTTCGGTTTGACGGGGGCTGTCTACACGAAGAACAAGAAACGTCTCGAAAAAGCGGAACGGGAGTTCTTCGTCGGAAATCTCTATCTGAACCGTAAATGTACCGGCGCCCTTGTCGGCGTACATCCGTTCGGCGGATTCAACATGAGCGGTACCGACTCGAAAGCAGGCGGGCGAGATTACCTGCTGCTGTTTATGCAAGCAAAATCCATAGCAGAAAAAGTGAAGAAGTGATTGTGGATTACAGATTACGGATTACTGTCAATCCGGTAATCCGAATTCCCAATCTGTAATCACAACAATTGAGACATGGCCGAACTTATCACATGCTCCAACTGCGAAGGCGAAGTCACGGAAGATAGCGAGTTCTGCCCTCACTGCGGCTACTTGCTGACTGACCAAACCCTCTGGTGCGAAACTCATGCAGGCAACGAAGCGGGAGGTGTTTGCGTCATTTGTCAGAAACTCGTCTGCGAGCAATGCAGCGAAGAAAGCGACCGCCGCGTTTTCTGTCTGGATCACATTGATGTTCGCGTTGATGGCGATTGGGCGGAAGTCTATCGCTCGACTGACGTGCATGATGCAGAGTTGGCGCGGTCGCTTCTACTCGATGCGAAGCTTCACGTTGAAGTACAGAACTTCAGTTCCATCGGCTACGCGTGGGATGGCGGCGGTGATAGCGCGCAATCGCGCAGTAATCTGAACAATCCGGCAAAAATTTTCGTCCCTCTCGACGAGTATGTGAAGGGAAGAGAAGTGTTGGAGGAGTGGGAGAAGGGACAACCCGATTTTGATACGCACAACTAATTCTCATTCAAGGAGACTTCAATGAAAGTTCATGAGTACCAGGGGAAAGAAATTCTGAGAAAATTCGGCGTTGCAACTCCGGCCGGGAAGCCCGCTTTTTCTGTTGATGAGGCTGTTGCGATTGCGCAGGAGCTTGGTGGCAGTGTGTGGGTTGTGAAGGCGCAAATTCATGCCGGCGGACGAGGAAAAGGGGGCGGCGTCAAAGTCGCCAGAAGTCTGCAGGAAGTCCGCGATTTTGCATCACAGATTCTCGGGATGACCCTCGTGACTCATCAGACAGGTCCTGAAGGAAGACTCGTCAAGAGATTGCTGATAGAGCAGGGCGTGAACATCGCCCGCGAGTTGTACGTAGGCATTACGCTCGACCGCTCGACATCGCGCAACGTGGTGATGGCATCAACGGAAGGTGGAGTGGAAATTGAGAAAGTTGCGGAGGAAACTCCGGAGAAGATCTTGAAGGAGTTTGTCGATCCGGCGGTCGGGTTCCAGGATTTTCAGGCCAGAAACATTGCCTTTGGGCTGGGGTTGACGGGTGATGCGTTCAAGAACGGCGTGAAATTTTTGAAAGCGTTGTATCGTGCGTATGATGAAATGGATTGCTCGCTTGCGGAGATAAACCCGCTTGTTGTAACGGGAGAGGGTGGCATTCTCGCCCTCGACGCAAAAATCAACTTTGACGACAATGCTTTGTACCGTCATCCCGAATTGGAATCGTTGAGAGATTTGGATGAAGAAGATCCGCTCGAAATCGAGGCATCGAAATCCAATCTCAACTACATCAAGCTCGATGGTAACGTCGGCTGCATGGTGAACGGAGCCGGACTTGCAATGGGCACGATGGATATCATCAAGCTTGCCGGAGGCGAGCCCGCCAATTTTCTTGATGTCGGCGGAACGGCAAGCGCGCAGACAGTTGAGAATGGATTCAAAATCATTCTTTCGGACAAACACGTCAGGGCTGTTCTCATCAATATCTTCGGGGGAATTGTCCGCTGCGACCGAGTTGCCACGGGCGTGGTCGAAGCGGCGAAGAAAGTCCATATCAATATTCCCGTGGTTGTCCGGCTTGCCGGAACCAACGCCGACCTTGCGGCGGATATTCTGGCGAATTCGGGAATGAACTTTCTTGTTGCCAAGACTCTGAAGGAAGCTGCAGAGAAAGTGACCGAGGCTATCAAGAACTGATGCAACGAGGAAGACCGAGGTGATGCCGGGCGATCAGTACGAAGCGGTTATCGGGCTGGAAGTTCACGCGCAGCTTCTTACAAAATCGAAAGCATTCTGTGGCTGTCCCAATTCGTTCGGCAACGAACCGAATACGAATGTGTGTCCGGTCTGCCTCGGTATGCCGGGCGCGTTGCCAGTTCTCAACCGGAATCTTGTCGAGTTCATCCTGCGGATGGGATTGGCGACGAACTGCACAATTGCTGCCAAATCGGTTTTTGCCCGCAAGAACTATTTCTATCCCGATCTTCCCAAAGGATATCAGATCTCGCAGTACGAAGAGCCTATGTGCTCGAACGGGTCTGTCGAAATCGAAACGGAGGATGGAAGCCGGAAGAACATCGGCATTACCCGCATTCACATGGAAGAAGACGCGGGTAAATCGATTCACGATGCGGGAAGCGGCACGCTTGTCGATTTAAACCGTTGCGGCGTTCCCTTGATCGAAATCGTAAGCGAGCCGGATATTCGTTCCCCGAAGGAAGCCTTTTCATATCTGTGGAAAATCAGACAGCTTGTGACGTACCTCGGGATTTGTGACGGAAACATGGAGGAAGGAAGTCTGCGCTGCGACGCAAATGTCTCCGTTCGGAAGATGGGCGCAAGCGGGTTCGGCACGAAGACGGAAGTAAAGAACATGAACTCCCTTCGCAATGTCGAGCGGGCGCTGGAGTTCGAAATCAACCGGCAGGTGGCCTTGCTCGAAAATGGCAAGGAAATCGAGCAGGAGACGTTGTTGTGGGATGCAGATCGCAATGAGACACAGTCGATGCGCAGCAAGGAAGAGGCACACGATTACCGGTATTTCCCCGATCCGGATCTTGTGCCGGTGCTCGTTGACGAGCAATGGAAAAACAGCGTTGCAACCCATCTGCCGGAGCTCCCAACACCGAGACGTGACCGATATATTGCATCGCTCGGCTTGCCCCGCTATGATGCTGATGTGCTTACGGCTGAAAGGGATACAGCAGACTATTTCGAACCTGCTCTCGTTGCCTTGTCCAACCTTAACGGCAAACAGCAGAACGACAATGCAAAGATGGTCAGCAACTGGGTGATGACGGATGTTCTACGTGTGATCGGCGAGAGGAAAGTCCCGATTGGCGATTTCCCAATTCAGCCGGAACGGCTTGCAGAAATGATTCATCTCATTCAGTCCGGAATGATCAGCGGCACTATTGCAAAGCAGGTTTTTGAGGAAATGCTGGATCATCCTGACGGGCCGGGGATTATTGTTGAGAGAAAGGGCTGGGTTCAAGTGACGGACACTGCCGCCATTGAAAAGGCAGTTGCGGAGATCCTTTCGGCCAATCAATCTCAAGTAGAGACATTTCTGAACGGGGGCGAGAAAGTATTCGGATGGTTTGTCGGTGAGACAATGAAGAAGCTGAAAGGGAAAGGTAATCCGAAACTGGTAAACGAGATTCTGAGAGAACAACTCAACGCCAAACGCATCTCATAAATTTCTTAAATCATCAAGCGGGAGTATTCCATGCGAAGAACTGTAATTGCCGGAAACTGGAAAATGTACAAAACCGTTGAGGAATCCATTGAGCTGATCAACGTGCTCAAGCCTCTCACCTCCAATCTCAAACCGAACGTCGATGTCATTATCTGCCCGCCGCTTACATCGCTGGCCATTGCATCAAGTCTCCTGAAGGATTCGAGCATCAAGCTTGGGGCGCAGAACATGAGCGAGCACGACGAAGGTGCGTACACAGGAGAAGTATCATGGAAGATGTTGAAGTCTGTGGGATGCGAGTACGTGATCCTCGGACATTCCGAGCGACGGCAATACTTTGGCGAAACGAACGAGCTAATCAATCAGAAAGCCAAAAAAGCCCTGGCAAACGGACTGAAACCGATCATTTGTGTTGGCGAGAAGTTGGATGAACGCGAGGCCGGGGTGACCGAGCAGATTGTCTCGACTCAAATCAAGGGGGTCCTTGCCGGAATTTCATCAGACGAACTGAAGAAGGTAATAATTGCCTACGAGCCGGTTTGGGCGATCGGGACAGGTAAAACGGCGACGCCTTTGCAAGCCCAGCAAGTTCATCTTCATATCAGGAAGCTGGTTGGACAGCTTTACTCTTGGAACCTCGCTGAAGGTCTGGTCATTCAATATGGCGGCAGCGTCAAGCCTGACAATGCGGCTGAGTTGCTGGCACAGGATGACATAGATGGCGCGTTGGTGGGCGGAGCATGCCTTAAGGCGGATTCGTTTTCTTCAATAATTGGTTCAGCCCCCGCCCGCTGAGCCTTGTTTTTCATTGCATTCCCCTCTGTTATTCATTATATTTTGTGAAATTCAGCCAAATTACTGTCTTCGGTCATACTAATTGTTCGTGCACGCCCCGAAATTGCGTAAGTTCTTTGTCGCCTCCTGTCTTGGTTTTATTCTCCAGCCCCTTCAGCCCAACGTAACATTTTCCCAATATCGGTTCCTTGAAAACGGGTCTGCTATGGCAACTGGCCTTGAGACGGGCTATTTGTTGGATACGCCGACGAGAATGAAGATTGACCTGTCCGGTTTGTGGTCGTACAGCGTCACTAACGGCCCTCAGGGGAGTGTAAGAATTCCTTCAGCGTACGACTTTACGGGCGAGGTCGTATTCGAACGGAAAGTGGAACTGAAGGAGGAGGATCTGGACAGATACCAGTTCCATCTCGTCATGATGGGATCGAACTACAATACAGCGGTATCCATCAACAGAGATTTCATCGTGAATCATATTGGCGGATACACGAGTTTCGTGGCACCGATTCCCTCCTCAACTCTTCAAATCGGCTCCGAGAATATCATCCGGATTACGACAAACAACACGCTTGATGCCACCAAAACGCTACCCCCTCGCTCACAGGTATGGGGATGGAGGAATTACGGCGGCATTCTCCGGGACGTGTACATTCTTGGAACCCCAAAAGTGTTTATATCGGACGTGTCGGTTTCCTCGGAACCAAAAAGTGATTTCTCGTCCGCCCGGATAAAAGTCGTTGCAGCCTTCGAAAGCGAAGTACGCGGCGCAGCGGATACATTGCAGCCGCAACTCCAACTTTTTGCCGAGTTGCATGACAGGCAGTCGAACACACTGGTGGCAACGAGTCCATCGGTTCCTGTAACGCGACAGGCCAAGGATTGGAACCCGGCTATTGTGGAATTTACTGTTGCCAATCCCCGGCTCTGGAGCCCGCAAACCCCGGATCGCTATCTTCTCAAGACATATCTTGCCGAAGCCAAAACAGCCGTGAAATTGGATGAATACTACATGCATATCGGCATCCGGAAGATTGAGTTGAGGGACGGAAGGCTGTTCCTTAACGGAAAAAAGCAGGATCTGAAGGGGTTTGTCTGGGTCGAGGATCATCCCTCTTACGGAAGTGCGGTGACGCGCGAGGAAATGGAGAAAGATGTGGCGCTGATTCGAAGTGCCGGCGCCAATGCGATTCGCTTTGCGTTTCATCCGCCTCATCCGTACATGCTGAACCTGTGCGATCGCTACGGGCTTTTTGCGTTTGTCGAGCTTCCGGTGAGAAATGTTCCGGCGCCAATTCTCTCCGGCGACTACTACATCGATCTGGCGAGTAATGCTATGCGCGAAATGATTGTGCGCGACAGGAACCATCCATCGGTGGTGGCGTGGGGTTTAGGCGATGATTTCGAGTCGCTTTCACCGGTTGCCCGAAAATTCATCGAGCAGCTGGGAAATCTTACCCGTCGTCTTGATACAAGACCGGTGTATTACGGAACCAGCAAGAATTTCCCCGACGCGGGCGGCGATCTTGTAGATATTATTATGCCTGCCATCATGACACGGGACGCAAAGTTATTTCGAAGAGAGTTGGACAGTCTTCGCGAGGCGAATCCCGAAAAGCCTGTTATTGTGACAATGGGAAGTGAAGTTCAGCCGAAAAACAGCAACGGATACAGCGATCCCCTTTCGTACGAGGCGCAGGCACGGTATATGGTCCAGCACATCGATGCCGTGTTGAAATCCGATGTCGCGGGAACGTTCATCCTGTCGTTCAACGATTGGAAAGGCGATCGTCCGGCTCTTACCGTAAATTCCGGGAACCCGTGGATGCACACACTGGGGGTGGTGAATCACGCGAGAGATAAGCGGCTCGCATACGAGGCTGTGCGTGCAGCGTTCAATAGCGAGAAATTCTCCGCCCTGCCTATTGGCAATAATCCTTCGTCATCTCCTATTGTTTATGTTCTGGCAGGACTTGTCATTCTTGTCGGAACGGCATATTGGTACAACTCCAGTCGCCGGTTTCGCGAGTCGCTCAACCGTTCAATGGTGAACTCGTACAATTTCTTCTCCGATATCCGCGACCAACGCATTGTAACCGTCTTGCACAGCACGCTTCTCGGGCTTGTTGTATCCGCGGGGACGGCAATTGTGCTGTCGAGTTTGTTGTTTTATTTCCGTCACAGTCTGGTGTTGGACAACTTGTTGTCGTTCATCCTTATTTCGGATGGAGTGAAGCAGGAGGTTATTGAGTTGGTTCGTCAACCCAACAAGTTCATTGTTGTGTTTACCGGCGTATTTTTTCTGCATCTTCTCTTTGTCAGCATGCTTCTGTGGATGGTGGCTCCCTTCTTCAAGGCTCGCATCTACCCGTATCATGCATATGCAGTCACCATGTGGTCAACGCCGCCGCTGCTCATTCTTGTTCCGTTCGGGATGATCCTGTTTCGATTGATGGATAGCCCGGTGTATGTGTTGCCTTCGATTCTGTTGGCGGTATTGCTCATGTTTTGGGTTGCGCTGCGCTTTCTGAAAGGCATCTCCATCATACTTGATGTCTTTCCTCTTAAAATGTACGTCGCAGCCCTCTTGATCCTCGCCGTGGCGGGGGCTGGTTTGTACTTCTATTTCGATCGCACCGAATCAGCGTCAGCGTACGCAAAATACCTGTACAACACTGTAGCAAGCAAGCATCGCTGAATGTATCTTTCCAAACTCGAAATAATCGGCTTCAAATCTTTCGCGCAGAAGGTGAACCTCTCGTTCGATTCGGGTATTTCGGCCATTGTCGGCCCGAACGGATGCGGCAAAACCAATATCGTTGATGCCATCCGGTGGGTTCTGGGCGAGCAGCGGTACAGCGCCCTCCGGTCCGAGAAGATGGAAGATGTGATTTTCAACGGAACAAAAAGCCGTAAACCCCTCGGCATGGCGGAGGCATCTCTTGTTATCGAAAACAACAAGGGAATCCTCCCTTCGGAATATACGCAAGTAACCGTTGGGCGACGTGTGTTTCGTTCGGGGGAGAGCGAATATCTGTTGAACAAAGTTCCGTGCAGGCTCAAGGATATTCTCGACCTCTTCATGGATACGGGAATGGGTGCCGATGCGTATTCGGTGATTGAATTGAAGATGGTGGAAATAATTCTGAGCGACAGAACCGAGGAACGTCGCCGTTTGTTTGAAGAGGCCGCGGGCGTCACGAAGTACAAACACCGCCGGAAAGCCGCCTACCGCAAACTCGAAGCCGTGCAAGCCGATCTTGTTCGTGTCAACGATATTGTGCTGGAGGTTCAGAAGGCTGTCAACTCACTCGAACGTCAGGCACGGAAAGCCGAACAATATAACGACCTGAAAACGAAACTTCGTGCGTTTGAGATTGATGTGATGGAACGGGAGTATGCCCAGCTTCTCGGACGCGTCGAACCGCTGCAGGTTCGGTTCGCCGAGATGACATCCAGCAGGGCGAAGATCGACGTTGATCTCTCCCGCGAAGAAGCCGGGCTCGAAGAACTCCGCCAGTCAATGAACGAAGCCGAAAAACGGCTCATCGAAGCTCAACGGGATGTCAGCCAGCATATGGAGAAGGTCAACCGCATCGAGCAGAAGAACCTTGTTGCTGCCGAACGCTCGAAGGCCCTGCACGATAACATCCAGCGGTACGAACGTGAACGGGAAGAACAGTGCGGCGAGAAGACCCGCCTCGAAGCGCTTGTGGTGGCGCTCGGGCAAACCATTATCGATTTGACGGCACAGCAGCAACAATTGAACGACGATCTCACGCTTCACCGCGAGCAAGCATCCGAAGCCGGTCGAAGACTCGATGAAAAGGAATCAGAACTGGCATTCCTGAGCGAACGGACGCTCGCGCTGGTTCAATCAATATCCGAGCGGCAACGCGCACAGGACAAGCAGAGGGGTCGTGTGGAAAACCTCAACGGCCGGATGGCGCGGGCGGCGGAAGAAAACAGGGAGTACGAAGACGAACTCGTCCGCCTTGCAGCCGAAGTGGAAGAACATACGACTCAAGACAAACAGCTCCGCAGGCAATTCAGTGAAGCAGAAGTCAAATACTATGAAGCGGAGAAAAACAAAAAGGAACTCGAGGAAAAACTCGATGCGCTTCAGCGCGAGGAAATGGATGTTGTCGCCGAGTCAAACCGGATCGCAGCCCGCATTGATTTTTTGAAAGGGTTGATTGAAAGCAAAGAGGGCTTTTCCGAGGGGGTGCGTTTTCTTTCGACAACAGATAAATGGAATCGACCCGCCCGCCAACTGACTGTCGCGGATGCCGTCCATGCAGAGGATACATTTGCCGTAGCGATCGAGGCCGCGCTCGGCGAACATGCAGGGTTGATTGTGGTTGATTCGACGGAAGAAATCGAGCGGGGCGTTTCGTTGCTGAAGGAAGAACAAAAAGGGAAAGCAACATTTGTTGCGCTGAACCGCCTTCCTCTTCTGACCAGTCGCTATGCAATTCCGAAGGAACCGGGCGTGTGTGGCTGGGCAATAGACCATGCCCGATTTGATCCGCTCTACGATTCCTTGTTCCATCTGTTGCTTGACCGGGTACTGATCGTCGAGGACGCCGCGACGGCAAAAGCCATCAGCACAAAATACACCGGCATCCGATGTGTAACCCTCGAGGGTGAAACAACATCAGGCGCGGGGATGACCCGCGGCGGCAGCAGGCGGCTTGATGAAGGCGGCGTGATCGGCAAGCAAAATCAGATTGAAGCGTTGCAGCGGGAATTCCATGCGGTGAATGCAAAGCTTTCCTCAATCAAACAGATGTCCGAACGTGTGGCCGCCCAGCACGACGCTATTGACCTGAAATCCATCTCGGGAATGGTGAAAGACATCGAGAAGGAAATGAACGCAGTGGAAATGCGCATTGCGCAGCTTGAGTTCGAGCGCAAGCGTGCGCGGGATGTGATGGAGAAGAACACGGAAGAAATCCAAACGCTGAATGCTGAAGCCAATGAACTTCTTGCAGTGATTGCGAGCGAAGCTCCGGAACTTGACAAGCTGCGGGAAGAGAAAACAGCTGTCGAGCAGAATGTCGGGGCCGCAACGAGTGAACGGGAAACCCTCGAATCGGATTTCGAGCGGCTATCCAAAGAGGTAAACGAGCTTGAAATCAAAGCTGTGCAGTTGGGAGGGACACTGCAGAATACAGAAAATGAGTCGACGAGAAGCAGGGAGAGTATTGCGGCAATTGCCCTCACGCTGGACAAAAGAGAGACGGATATCGGCGTTGCACAGCAAGAAATTTCTCATATCAATTCTTCGGTTGAAGAGGATGCGATCGTACTCGGTGAATTGATGGCTGAACTCTCCCGGCTGGAGTTGCATAGATCAAATGTCGAACGCGAGAATCTTCACCTCCGCGAGGAAATGCATCGGATTCAACTGAAGATACGTGATGAACGCCGTTCACATGACGACACGATACAAGCCGTGCATGATCTTGAACTCAAGATCGCCGACCTCAAAGCGAAGATAGAGCATCTGAAAGAGCGGGCATTTACGGAATTCGAACTTCAACTTGAGGTAAAAACCTATCCGGAAGATGAGTTCGTGGACTTCGCCGCGCTGCGGGATGAAATTCAGCGCTTCCGCGACAAGATCAAATCGCTCGGAAACATCAACTTTGCCGCATTTGAAGAGTACACGGAAGAAAAGCAGCGATTCGAATTTCTTTCAACGCAACGTGACGACCTGATAGAAGCCGAAAAGACACTGCTGGCGACGATTGAAGAAATCAATGCGACGGCACAAGCCAAATTCCTCGAAACCTTCGAGAAGATCCGCCAGAATTTCATCGAAACGTTCAAAAGTCTGTTTGATCCCGGAGATGAATGCGACCTGAAGCTTGAGGAGGATGTTGATCCGCTCGAAGCAGGCATTGATATTATTGCGAAGCCGCGAGGCAAACGACCGACTTCCATTCATCTCCTTTCCGGGGGAGAGAAAACGCTGACGGCGACGGCATTGCTGTTTGCCATTTATCTTGTGAAACCCAGCCCGTTTTGTATTCTCGACGAAGTCGATGCACCGCTGGATGATGCGAACATCGACCGGTTCACGCGCATTATCCGGAAATTTTCCGACAACACGCAGTTCATTGTTGTTACGCATAACAAGCGGACAATGGAGGCTGCCAATGCCCTCTACGGCGTGACGATGGAAGAAGAAGGAGTGTCGAAACTCGTTACTGTTCGTTTCAATCAAGGCTCGCAAGTGCAATCTGCCGCTGTGGTATCGGGTTAGCGAATACTATCGTGTTAAAGATCTTTGTTGATTTTGACGGAACGATAACACGGCATGATGTCGGCAATGCGTTCTTCAGGGAGTTTGGCGGGGAGAAATGCAGCGGGTATGTTGCCGAGTACAAGGCGGAGAAAATATCAGCGAAAGAACTCTTTCGAAAAGAGGTCGCCGCGATGGGGGCGCTGGATGAGCAAGAGGCGGGAGAATTTCTCTTCCGTCAGCCGATTGATGGTAGCTTCAAGAATTTCGTGGAATTCTGTCGCGCCCGCTCAATCGAGTTTCATGTTGTCAGTGACGGACTTGATTACTATATCCGAAAAATTCTGTCGTACAACGGCATTGAAGGCATTTCGTTCTTTGCAAACAATCTGGCGGTTGTCCGGAAAGATGGCATTGCGCAGCTTGATATCAGTTTTCCGTATGATGATGCAGAGTGTACGCGTTGCGCCTGCTGCAAGCGGAACATCATGCTGACACATTCCGGTGATGAAGACATCATCGTGTATATCGGCGAAGGATACTCGGACAGATGCCCTGTACAGTATGCCGATTTCGTGTTTGCAAAGGACGAGTTGCAAAAGTTCTGTCAGGAGAAGAACATTTCCTACTTTCTCTACAACTCATTTAACGATGTCGTGGAGAGAATGAAGGATCTTCTTTTGCGGAAGAAACTGAGAAAGAGACGGGAAGCAGAAATGAAGCGCAGGGAAGCGTTCATCGGCGAGTAATCAGCGGAAACTCATGTCATCACAGGACGACGATTTCAGAAAGCTTGTCTTCAAGTATCGGAGCTACACGCCGATTCCGTTTTTGATTGTCATGGTCATGTTTGCGGAACCGACCCTTGTCAGTCTGATTGCAGGCTTTGCGATTGTCGCCCTCGGTGAAACAGTTCGTTTTTGGGGTGTTTCGATTGCAGGAAGCGAAACCCGGACAACAGGAACAGTCGGTGGAACGTACTTGATAACGAACGGACCATTTGCCCGCGTCCGCAATCCGTTATATGTCGGCAACATGCTGCTGTACGCCGGGGTTGGCGTGATGTCGATGGCGTTGTTTCCATGGTTGCTCATTGCGGCGTGTGTATGGTTCTACATTCAATACACACTGATTGTGTCGAAGGAAGAGGAATATCTGGCCGAACAATTCGGAGCCGACTATGAACACTACAAGAGTCACGTGCCCAGGTTTCTTCCGCGACTGAGAGCGTATGTTGCCCCGAATCCGCCGCCGAAACGCATGAAGGCCAGTGAGGGATTTGCATCGGAGCGGAGAACGTTGCAAGCGATCGGGATTGTCACAGGTATCCTCGTCGTTATCTTTGTAGTCCGGAGTTGAGCGTTATGCTTGGGCGCGTGATGATGATTGCCGGTGAGGCATCAGGCGACTTGCACGGCTCGGGCGTTGTCCGGGAATTGAAAAATCGTCTTCCGGCCATTGATGTGTTCGGAGTCGGAGGAGATCGAATGGAGGCCGAAGGGATGGAACTTGTCCATCACATCTCGCGCCTGTCATTCATGGGATTCATGGAAGTTCTCAAGAATCTTCCGACAATCAACGAGTTGGGACGAAAGCTGGAAGCGCTTCTCGATGCCCGCAGGCCGGATGTTGTTGTGTTGATTGATTACCCGGGTTTCAATCTTCGGTTTGCGAAGAAAGCAAAACAGCGGAACATCAAGGTTCTGTACTATATCAGTCCGCAGGTGTGGGCGTGGCACAAGGGACGTGTAAAGAAGATGCGCTCGCTCGTTGATCGGATGAAGGTTGTATTCCCGTTCGAAGTGGAAATCTATAAGAACGAAGGAATAGATGTTGAGTTTGTCGGGCACCCTCTCGCCGAAAGAATAGGGTCGCAGGTATCGAGGGATGAGTTCTTTTCCGAAAACGGATTTGATCGGGAGAAGAAACTGCTTGCCCTCTTGCCCGGAAGCCGCAAGCAAGAAATCGACAACATCTTTCCTGTGATGCTCGAAACGGCGGCACGTTTGAAGCAGGAACTTGACATTCAGGTTGCTGTCGGTGTGGCGCCGAATCTGGGGAGGAATTTCTTGAGAGGATTCATGGCAGATTCGGATTCCGTGACTCTTGTGGAACATGCAACATACGATGTCATGGCACACGCCGACGCAGCAATCGTCACATCGGGAACGGCAACGCTCGAAACAGGTTGGTTCGGAACGCCGATGGCTGTCGTATACAAAACATCGCCGGTAACGTACACTATCGGGCGGGCGTTGGTTGGTGTTCCGTATATCGGATTGGTAAATATTGTCGCGGGCGAGAAGATCGTCCCGGAGTTTGTACAGAACGACATGAATATGCAGAACATAACACACGAAATGAAGAGGCAACTTACTGATGTCGCGTATGCCGGAGATCTCAGGTCGAGGCTCTCGGTAATCAAAACCAGGCTGGGTGAGGTCGGGGCATCGGCAAAGGTTGCCGAAGGAATCATTGAACTTGGGGAGTAACATGAATCGGCTTAAGAATCGAATCAATCCGGCTCAACTCGCTTTCCCGGTGTTGCTCGCTTCGGCGTTGTTGCTGTTCGGTTGTAGTTCTTCCTCCGAGTCGGTCAAGATCGAATCTGTTGCACCCCCCGTTGCGACGAAGGAGATGCTGTACAAACACGGCCATCAACTCTATCTTCTCCAACAATTCGACAGCGCGAGGACTGTTCTTCAGCAGGCGCTCGCGTTGGATGCAAACGACAGAGATGTGCTTGCTGATTTAGCCTCGCTGCATTATGATCTCGGGATGGCACCGGATGCCGGAAACAAGAAAAGAGAGTTGTTGCGCCAATCGCGTGATTACTACGTGAAGCTTGAAGCGCTGGGCGTGACGGATTCAGATACGTACGAACGGATTTGTGAAGTCTCTAATGCCGTAAGCGACAACAAGACTCTGCTCAAGTATGCGCGAAAAAATGCCGACAAATTTCCTTACGACAGGCAATTCTACAATTTGAGCTATGCTTACTTCAGCGCCGAAGATTACAATAGCGTCATTAGAGTATGCAAAGATGCAATTGAGAAATTCAAATCCTCCCCGTTCATCGGATCATTCTATCGCCAAATGGGGAGAGCATATATGAAAGTAGACCGCGACCAGACGGCGGAAAGAACATTCTATGCCGGGCTGAAAACGATTGATGCAAAGATTGCAGATGTGAGAAAGAATCCCGACAGCGGCAATAGTGCCGATATCTCGCGGATGAAAGATGACAAGATCGGAATCTTGACATCGCTTAAACTTCTACACACGACATACAAAGCAGCAGACAAGCTTGCTGATGTGGAGAAGAAACTGAGGGAGTTGGGGAAGTAATTTTCCGTGCGTATGAAATTCTTGCTGCCGTTTTCGTGGCTGTATGCGTTCGCTGTCATTGTTCGCAACAAGCTGTTTGATTGGGGCGTACTAAAACCGGAGGATGCGGGTGTTCCGGTTATTTCGGTAGGGAACCTCACGGTTGGCGGAACCGGAAAAACACCGCTGGTTGAGTACATTGTTACGTATTTGCTTCGTGAAGGAAGAAGGGTTGGAGTGGTAAGCAGGGGGTATAAACGGAAGTCGACCGGCGTTGTTGTTGTATCGGATGGAAAGAAGATTGTCGGTACAACCGAAGAGGGAGGCGACGAGCCTCTTCAGATAGCACATAAATTTCCCGATGCCATCGTGGTTGTAGCCGAAAGTCGGGTTGAAGCCGCACGGCAAGCCGTTCAGTGCGGGGCAGATGTTGTTGTGATGGATGACGGCTTTCAGCATCGTTATTTGAAAAGAGACCTGGATATCGTCGTCGTAGATGCGACGAAGGACGTTTTGCGAGACGCTGTTCTCCCGGCCGGTATGTTGCGGGAACCGCTCTCAGGATTGCGGCGAGCCCATATGGTTGCGCTATCGAGGTTCAACGAAAACGATCCTGAACATGCAGGCCTTGAAAAGAAACTCAGTACATACACAACCGCGCCGTTCACCCGTTTTCAGTACACGCTTCAGGAGATACGGCGTGTACATGACGACGGACTTGCATCGCCGGACGTTGTGAAGCGAATGAGCTTGATTGCATTCAGCGGGATCGGAAATCATGAATCATTCACGACTCAACTGCGTGAGGCGGGGTTCAATCCTCTGAACGATATGCGGTTTTCCGATCACCATCGCTACTCGGAAGCCGATATGCTCACGCTTGCTTCGTTCGCAAAAGCGATGAACGTCGATGGGTGCATCACCACGGAAAAGGATGCAGTCCGGATTCGATCAGACAAAACCATAGCCCAGAAACTGATTGACGAGGTTCCGGTATTCTATACAACAATACATGTGGAGATTGTCGGGGGACAAGATACTCTTCACTCGAGCATTAGCAGTACTACCAGGGGAAAGGCCATATCATGATTATTGGAATTACGGACACATTCAACAAAAAGTACGACAACTATGTACACTGGTTAAGGAAAGTTGCAAAGCAGGTCGAAGTCATCAAGCTGTCACATGAAGCGAATAATCTGAAGGAGATCAAAAAGTGCGACGGGTTGATTCTCACCGGGGGAAGTGATGTGCACCCGAAATTCTACGGCCGCGACGATCTTGCGAAGGAACTCGACGATATCAACGAAAAGCGTGATGACTTTGAAATCAAACTTGTGAAGGAGGCGGTTCAGAAAGAAACGCCGATTCTCGGCATTTGCCGCGGTATGCAAGTATGCAACGTGGCACTGGGCGGCTCCCTCATTCCCGATCTTGAACGCGAGGGACATAAGAATCACGCCAAAACGAAGGAAGGCAAGGACCGCCGCCACAAAGTAGAGTTCGAGCGGGGAACGACGTTACACTGGATTGTCGAGTCAACAAAAGGCGAAGTCAACTCCGCACACCATCAGGCAGTCGATGTAATTGCAGAGGGGTTGCGTGTTACAGCAAGATCCTCTGATGGCGTCGTGGAAGGACTTGAATGGGAAGAAAGTGAACGAAAACCGTTCCTTCAACTCATACAATGGCATCCTGAGCGGATGGAAGATCACACTAACCCGTGTGCAAAGAACTTGCTCGAACACTTCGTTCTTAGCGTAGTGTCAAAAGCGGAGGAGTAGCAACTGCACGATCACTATTGATGTACCATACATTCACCAAAGGAAAATAGACAATGAAGAAATATGTTTACGTGTTCGGCAATGGTAAAGCCGAAGGCAAAGCTGAAATGAAAGGTCTCCTGGGAGGGAAAGGCGCAAATCTGGCCGAGATGACAAATATCGGATTGCCCGTTCCGGCTGGGTTCACAATCTCAACGGAAGTCTGCACCTACTACTATGCAAACAAGAGATCATACCCCAAAACACTGAAAGCAGAAGTAACAGGGTCTCTGAAGAAAGTTGAAAAGATGATGGGTGCGGAACTCGGGAATGTAAAGAACCCGCTGTTGCTTTCCGTGCGATCCGGTGCTCGAGCATCGATGCCCGGTATGATGGATACCATTCTCAACCTGGGTATGAACGATGCCGTCGCTGAGGGTTTAGTGAAGAAGACAAACAACCCTCGCTTCGTCTACGACTCCTACCGCCGCTTTGTGCAGATGTACGGCGATGTTGTGCTCGGCCTGAAGCCCGTTCATAAAGATGAAATTGATCCGTTCGAACTGATCATTGAAGAGAAAAAGAAATCGAAGAACGTGCATCTTGATACCGACCTGAATGCCGACGACATGAAAGAACTCGTCGGATTGTTCAAAACGGCAATCAAGGAGAAAACCGGACATGACTTTCCGCAGAACCCGATGGCGCAGTTGTGGGGAGCTATCGGTGCCGTGTTCGGGTCATGGAACAACGAGCGGGCGATCGCCTACCGGAAGATGTACGACATTCCGGAATCGTGGGGAACGGCCGTCAACATCCAGTCGATGGTATTCGGGAACATGGGCGAGGATTCGGGAACCGGCGTTGCGTTTACTCGCGATGCCGCCACAGGGACGAATGTGTTCTACGGCGAGTATCTGATGAATGCCCAAGGCGAGGATGTTGTGGCGGGTACGCGAACTCCTCTTCCAATTTCCGAACTCGAAAAGGCGAATCCGAAAATCTACAAACAACTCGATGCCATCCGGAAGAAGCTGGAGAAACACTATCGTGATATGATGGATATTGAATTCACCATTCAACAAGGCAAGCTGTACATGCTCCAGTGCCGTGTCGGAAAACGGACGGCGTTTGCGGCTATCAAAATTGCGGTAGATATGGTGAAGGAACGGTTGATTTCGGATCGTGAAGCATTGCAACGGATCGAGCCTGATCAGTTGAATCAACTGTTGCGGCCTGTATTTGATCTGCATGAGAAGAATGCCGCAATCTCCAACGGGCGACTCCTGGCGAAGGGGCTGAACGCCGGTCCCGGCGCAGCAACCGGACGCGTCGTGTTCAATGCACCCGATGCTGAAGAATGGAAGAAACGCGGCGAGTCGGTAATCCTCACGCGCATCGAAACCTCTCCCGAAGACATCAAAGGAATGGACGCAGCGGAAGGCATTCTCACGGCACGCGGCGGCATGACATCGCATGCGGCGCTTGTTGCGCGACAAATGGGCAAAGTGTGTGTGGCCGGATGCTCTTCGTTGAACATCGACTACACGACACACACGATGTCTGTGAACGGGAAAGTGATCAAGGAAGGCGATTGGATTTCGCTTGACGGCACAACCGGCGAAGTGTTGGAAGGAAAGGTTGCAACAAAACCGTCGGAGGTTTTACAGGTGTTGATCGACAAGACCCTCGATCCGAAAGATGCCCCCATCTATCAAGAGTATAAGAGGATTATGACGTGGGCGGATAAATACCGTCGCTTGAAGGTGCGCACCAACGCCGATCAGCCCGATCAATCGCACAACGCCGTGGCGTTCGGTGCCGAAGGTATCGGATTGTGCCGCACGGAACACATGTTCTTCGGTGAGGGAAAGATTGGCCCGATGCGTGAGATGATTCTCGCCGATAGTGTTGAGCAACGCAAGGTTGCGCTTGCGAAACTTCTCCCTCTCCAGCGTGAGGATTTCGAGGGGATTTTTGAAGCGATGAACGGCCGTCCAGTCACGATTCGTACGATTGATCCGCCGTTGCATGAATTCGTTCCGCACGAAGAATCTGCACAGCGGGCGCTTGCGCAGCAGATGGGCATCAGCTACGAGAAAGTTCATCAACGCGTCGCAAGCCTGCACGAGTTCAACCCGATGCTCGGCTTCCGTGGTTGCCGGTTGGGACTCATCTTCCCCGAGATTACGGAAATGCAATCCCGCGCCATTTTCGAGGCGGCGGCAAATATCCAGCAGCGAGGCATCAAAGTCGAACCGGAAATCATGATTCCCCTTGTCGGCAATGTGAAAGAGCTTGCTCACCAGGAGAAGATTGTGCGTCAAGTTGCCGGCGAAGTGATGAAAGAGAAGGGCGTGAAGCTGAACTACCTTGTCGGCACGATGATCGAAATTCCCCGCGGCGCCATTACAGCCGATGAGGTTGCAACCGTTGCCGAATTCTTCAGCTTCGGCACGAA
The DNA here is from genome assembly GCA_019637975.1 of Bacteroidota bacterium. Classification (NCBI taxonomy): domain Bacteria; kingdom Pseudomonadati; phylum Bacteroidota; species Bacteroidota bacterium. The sequence goes on from JAHBUR010000006.1 coordinate 144,666, forward strand.
CGATCTCACGCAAACGACGCTTGGCGTCAGTCGCGATGATGCCGGGCGCTTCCTCATCCCGTATGTAGAAATGGAAGTCTACGAGAAAGACCCATTCGAGGTTATCGACCGGAAGGGCGTCGGCACGCTGATGCAGATGGCGGTGGAAAAAGGCCGCGGTGTTCGCCCGACGCTGAAAATCGGCATTTGCGGCGAACACGGAGGCGATCCCTCGAGCGTGGAGTTCTGTCACATGATTGGACTGAACTATGTGAGTTGCTCGCCGTTCCGCGTGCCAATTGCACGACTTGCTGCTGCACGTGCAGCGTTGGCGGAAAACAAAGTCAAGACAGTCAGGGTGCTGAAGTCTCGTTACTTCACGCCGCGGAAAGCCGCCGCAAAGCGCCGGAAGAAGCGCTAAGCTGACGAAGACTATTCACACTCTCCTCTGTTGTGATGGCAGAGGAGAGTATCTATGGACAAGAAGGAAAGAACTACAGAGATGAAACTTTCGGATTTTCGTTATCCTCTTCCCAGAAATCTCATTGCCAAATATCCGGCAAACCCGAGGGATGAATCACGGCTCATGGTGTTGAACCGCGCCGACGAGTCAATACAGGTTCATGACAAGTTTCACAAAATCACACAGTATTTCAAAAAGGGTGACTGTTTGATTGTGAATGAAACAAGGGTATTTCCTGCCCGCTTGTTCGGTCGCAAGGAGAAAACCAATGCCCGGATCGAGGTGTTCCTGTTGCGTGAGCTGAACAAGAATGAGAATATCTGGGATGTAATCGTTGATCCTGCCCGCAAAGTTCGTATCGGCAACAAGATTTTCTTCGATGAAGGAAAACTGTACTGCGAAGTTATTGACAACACGACTTCACGCGGACGAACAGTACGATTCAATGCGGAAGGTGATTTGTTCAAGATCATTGAACGGATCGGACGCATGCCGCTGCCATACTATATCAAACGCGACCCCACGGAAAAAGACAAGGAGATGTACCAGACGATTTTTGCACGGGTTACGGGGGCTGTTGCTGCACCGACGGCCGGTTTACACTTCTCGAAGCGGGTGATCGCAGCCCTGAAAAAGAAAGGCGTTCATGTTGTACCTGTTGTGCTTCACGTCGGGTTGGGGTCGTTTCGCCCGGTCGAGGTGGAAGATTTGACGAAGCATAAGATGGATTCGGAGTACTACGAAATTTCCGAGGAAACTGCCCAGATTGTCAACAAGTGCATCGACAGCAGGGGCAATGTTTTCGTTGCGGGAACAAGCACATGCAGGGCGATTGAGTCCAGCGTTACCACTGACGGGCATTTGAAAAGCAACCGCGGTTGGACGGACAAGTTCATATTTCCCCCGTATGAATTGAAAGTGACGGACCGCCTGATTACGAATTTCCATATGCCCGAATCGACGTTGCTGATGCTGGTGTCCGCTTTTGCCGGTCGTGACTTCATCATGAAGTCATACAAGCGCGCCATCAAAGAAGGGATGCGATTCTACAGCTACGGCGATGCAATGCTAATTCTGTGACCATCCCTTGAATGCAGTGAAGAAGACCCTCACACCAATTCAAGCTCTGTTTGCAGGCTTTGTCATTCTCATCTTGACCGGGGCAGTTCTTCTGCAACTGCCACTGTCCGCGGCAGAGGGACAACGAATTTCATTTCTTGATGCGCTCTTTACAGCCACTTCTGCCGTTAGCACGACCGGCCTTGCCACAGTAGATACGGGCAGCAACTATTCAGTTTTCGGCCAGGTTGTAATCCTCCTGCTGTTTCAGGTCGGTGGATTAGGCTACATGATTTTTATTGCCTTGGTTACTTTAGGTTTGGGCGCAAGGTTAACCATCACCGGAAGGATGTTGTTCTCCGAGTCCATTGCAAGGCCAAGAACTATTGAGATCAAGAGATTCATCAAAACAGTCATTGTCTTCACTGCATTCTTTGAAATATTGGGGGCTGCCGGCCTGAGTCTGGTTTTTATTCAAAGAGTTTCCTTTGGAGAAGCAGTGTACTCGGCGGTCTTCCACTCGGTGTCCGCGTTTTGTACGGCCGGGTTTTCCTTGTATGCCGACAGCTTTACGGCAAATGTCGGCAACGCTTCTGCAAATTTGATTATCGCAGTTGTCACGATAGCTGGCGGCATCGGTTTTTTTGTTTTGTACGATATTGCGAATCTTCTCCGTCGTGCCATACGACGTCAGCATCCGTTGAAACTCTCGGATCACAGCAAGCTGGTTCTTTTGGTTTCACTGGTGTTGATGGTCGGCGGCACTGTTGTTCTGTTTGTTACCGAAGGGGGTTCCGTTCTCTCCGCTTCATTTCAGGCGCTCTCTGCTTCAACGACAACAGGGTTCAACACGGTTGATATCGGCCTGCTTCATCCTCTGAGTCTCGTCTTCATCATTATTCTTATGTTTGTTGGGGCCTCTCCCGGAAGTACGGGCGGTGGTATCAAGACAACTTCACTCGGCATTATCTTCTTGTTCATCAGAAGTGTTCTCAGTAGTAATAAGGACGTCACGGCATTTCGCAGAACGATAGAAGCATCAACAGTGAACAAAGCATTGGGAATTGGCATATTGGCGACGTTGTATTTGTCGTTGCTCGTCTTCTGTTTATCCTTCTCCGAAGAGTTTTCGGTTCTGCAGATATTGTTTGAGGCGGCTTCAGCACTGGGTACTGTTGGTCTCTCGACAGGAATTACCTCCTCCCTCAGCGTCACGGGAAAAATTCTTATCATAATTACGATGCTCATCGGCCGTGTTGGGCCGCTGGCGATAGGATACTCTCTGATTGGCAAATCCGAGCCAAAAAGCTTTTCCTATCCCACGGGAAACATGATGGTCGGTTGAAGTAAAGGAGAAACAATGAAACAGTTTGTCGTTATCGGCCTGGGCACTTTTGGATACAGTCTTGCTGTCGAGATGGCAAAGCAGGGGCATCAGGTGCTGGCGATTGATTCTGATAAAGGTCTTGTGGAAGACATCAAGGATCACGTTACGGACGCCATTGTTGCAGACGCTATGGACAGGGACGCGCTTTCTGAATTTGTGAATGAAAGTTTCGATGCAGCAATTCTTGGCATGGGCGAACGCTACATGGAAGCAACGGTGATGGCAATCGTGCATCTTAAGAACATTGGTCTCCAAAACATTATTGTAAAGTCGATGAACGAGTTGCGCGGTCATGTGTTTTTGTCCGTTGGAGCCACGGAAATCATTTACCCGGAAAAGGAATCAGCATTACGGCTTGCTCGGCGGTTGACCATTCCCACACTCATTGAGCAGATTCCCCTCGCTCCCGAATACAGCATTGTTGAAGTGGCTCTTCCTGATGCATTTGTCGGCAAGTCCCTGCGTGCTCTTCGCATTCGCGAAAAATACGGCGTGACGGTGATAGCGATCAAGGACGTGTTGAAGGATACGATGACGCTCAACCCGCTGCCCGATGTGGTACTTGGCCCCGACAGCGCGCTCATCCTTATCGGTCGGCACAACGATATTGACAGCTTGAAACGGTTTGAGTGAGATGCCTGCATTCCCATTGAAACTGAACCCCGATATGTTTTGGCGATGAAATACCTGATTCTCGCTGTTCTGAACATCTCTGTCATTGCGACGTTCGTCTACCTCTCCCGTAAGAAAGGTCTCCTTTCCTACTTCAGCAATGGCCGCTGGTGGCTGACGTGGCTCTCGATTGCCGTCATCACGTTGATGGACGAGTTGACGTCAATCTTTTATGCACCCAGCGAAGCATTCCGGTTTATCGGAACCTACGCCATTGCGTTTCTCGCAATTACCTCCATACTCATGCGGTTTCTTTCTACACGCATGGTTGAAATTGCTGAGATTCTCGAACACCACAACATTCGCGGTGGCGGCGTCTATTCGTTCTCATACCTTGTTCTTGGACCCACGCTTTCCTTCATTGCTGTTGCATCAATTCTCGTCGTCTATGTTCTGACTGCCAGCATCTCTACTGTCAGCGCGGTGGAAAACGGACTGACATTTATGGAATTCTCCCACACACAGAAAATGGTTTTCAAGTTTGCAATTGTGTGGGGAATAGCGGGACTGAACATTCTCGGCATTAAGGAGAATGCCCGTTTCACCTTCGGACTGTTTTCCATTGTGGCCGTTGTATTACTCAGCCTGCTCGCCTCAGGGCTGTACGAATCAACTCCCGAATCCTGGCAGAGGATCGGTCAGAGTTACTCGACCTCTTTTTTTGAGATTGGTGAAGTCGGCGTTCTTGGAGGGTTTGCGTTTATCATTATCAGCATTTCGGGTTGTATTCTTGCCTATTCCGGAATAGAGTCCGTTGTGCAGATTGCGGGTCTCGTGAAAAGCTGGAAAGAGATCAGTAAGGCATACATCTTTCTTGCCATAACCACAGGAATTTTTACGCCACTGCTTTCCTCGCTTGTCCTGACTTCAGGGCTTGATCCTGCAGTTCATGAAACGGACCTCATTACCCAATACGCCGCTGCCATCAACGGCATACCGTTCGGCGTTCTCGTTGGCGTTATTGCGAGCATTGCCCTCGTCATGGCCGTGAATACGGCTTTTGTCGCGTCAAGTGAATTGATGGAGCGTGTGGCGCATCGTTACGATTTCCATTGGATCATCAAGACAAACAGGCGACAATCGCTCTACCGGATTCACGTTCTAAGCGCAATCTTCTTTTCCGTCATCATCCTGATTACAGAGGGTGAGCAGAAGACTCTGGCTGAAATGTACGCTCTCTCACTTGTTGCCAGTTTCGTTATTAATATGGGAAGTCTGCTCTTCTACCGCTATTTCAAGGGGACGAAGGAGATTCGTGAATACAATACGTCCCGATTCGGCACGCTTATCCTGTTCGTTATCCTGGCGAGTTGTTTTGCATATCTCGCGTTCACAAGACCCTACGGTGTAGGATTGTGGGCAGGAGCAACAGTGTTCTTTTTAGTAGTCGGATTGTTTGTTGCAAAGAAGCGGCCTCCCGAGAAGAAAGTCATCGAGGAAACCGATACTCCCATGGAAATGATTCTCCATCTCGCAGAGGCGCCGGGCGACAAGATTGACGTGTATTTCAAAAGACCCCTGGAGGAAGGCGGGACGCCCGATCCATCAGTGGCGTATATCAGTTTCTACTCACCACGGGCAGGAGTCCCCCCCCGCGTTGCTCCAAACCATTTCCGGTTTGTGCAAAGCGGACAGACTCTGTACGATAGTATTGAGGAATTGTTGTATGTGTTCAAGTACGAACTGCCGCACAAACATATCACATTCCATTTTGGATGGCCGCTATCGTCCTGGATTGACCGCATCTCCATAGGCGTGATGGTATTCAGTATCATGAAACTGCCGAAGGAATTTCCGGAATTCAACTTCTCGATCGACTACTATGGCAAGAAGAAAGACTCTTAGAGTCGGGGTTGTGATTCCGGCCGGAGGAAGCGGCCGTCGCATGGGAAGTGATATCCCCAAACAGTTCATGCTTCTCGCGGGAAAGCCCGTTCTGTATCATTCCGTCCGGGTGTTTGACTTCCATCCTCTTATCGACGAGATTGTTGTGGTTGTTCCTGATAATCAGGTGATGGTGGCAGAGAGACTTGTGACGAATGCCCGGTTCAAGAAGGTGTCTCATGTTGTTGTTGGGGGAACCGAGCGACAGTTTTCGGTTCGCAACGGATTGCTTGCGTTCGTTGAAGAGCCGGATATTGTTCTTGTTCACGATGCCGTCAGGCCTTTGGTGTCGCGTGACGTGATTACCAATGTCATCGACGCAAGTCGGAAATACAAAGCGGCAGTTGTTGGCGTGCCTGTCAAGGATACCATCAAGGTTGAAACTGATGGTTTCTATAAGAAGACTCTTGACCGGAGCAGACTTTGGGCCGTCCAAACGCCGCAAGGTTTCCGGTACAAAATTCTGATGCGGGCGCATCTTGCTGCCCAACGGAACGCCTTTCTGGGCACCGATGAGTCTTCGTTGGTCGAGCGGCTGAAGATTCCCGTCAAAGTAGTTCCGGGTGATCCTGATAATATCAAGATCACCACAAAGGGTGATCTGAAATTTGCGGAATTCCTTCTGTAATGATGAATTTCTTATCGCTGGATCTCCTATTGCAACTCGGCAGAGCATTGTCTATATTCTAACACCTTTTTTTACAACTCTAAATTCTGAATGATTCCCATTACAATAATTGCAATCTTGAGCTATCTCGTCGGCTCGATTCCGACGGCAATTATCGTTGCAAAATCACGCAAAGGCATCGACATCCGCCAGCATGGCAGCGGCAATGCGGGAGGTACCAACGTCATCCGCGTACTGGGTTGGAAAACCGGTGTGTTTGTGATCGTCTGTGATATGGCCAAGGGGCTCTTTGCCACAATGGTTGTTTCGCGACTCCTGTTCGTTCTTCCGTTTGCAAGCAATCCGCCGTTCGATGATTTTACGGTTGTTCAGATTATCGCCGGTTGTGTTGCCATGCTCGGACATATTTGGACTCTGTTCGCCGGATTCAAGGGGGGCAAGGGTATCGCTACCGCCGGCGGCATGTTGATCGGGGTTGCCCCCGTTGAAGTTGCCGTATCGCTTGGCGTATTTATGATTGTTTTTCTGATTTCTCATTATGTATCGCTGGGTTCGTTGACCGCCGCAACGACATTTCCCGTTACCATGTTCTTGCGCGAGAATGTATTCATGGTTGATATTCAGGGGTATCATACACTCATATGGTTCAGCATAGGTGTTTCCCTGCTCATTATCTACACGCATCGCTCGAACGTGCAGCGGTTGCTGAGGGGTACGGAAAACAGAATCGCCCGGATACCTGTTTTCAACCGTCGTTGAGAGTTGTCACTTCTTCCGGGGAACGCATGAGTTCCCCTTTTTCTTCGTTCACAAGTTCAGTAGTCCCGCGTCATGCGTATTACCGTCCTCGGAGCCGGTAGTTGGGGAACAGCCCTCTCCATCATCCTTGCCAGCAACGACCATCATGTTGCACTGTGGTCGCATAAGGAAGAATACACAGACGATATTCTTTCGAAACGCGAAAACCCCTCGTTCCTTCCCGGGATTTCCATCCCCCAAGGTATTGAAGCAACAAGCGATCTGGATCGTGCAGTAGAAGGCTGTGAGATGATCGTGACGGCCGTGCCTTCGCAATTTGTTCGCAGTGTTGTGCAGCGACTGCACAATATACCTTTTGACAAACTGATTTTTGTCAATGTCGCGAAAGGAATAGAAGTCGGTTCGCTGATGACGATGTCCCGTGTGTTACAGGACATATTGCCCGGAGTTCAGCCGGCCAATATCTCCACGCTTTCCGGTCCGAGCCACGCCGAAGAAGTGAGCAGGCAGATCCCGACCACGGTCGTTGCCGCATCCGAGAGTGTGGAAACCGCAAAGCTTGTACAGAAGACGTTCATGACGCCCACATTCAGAGTCTACGCAAGCACCGACCTCAAAGGCGTCGAGCTTGGCGGCTCGCTCAAGAACGTGATAGCTATAGCAGCCGGTATCGTGGATGGAGCAAAACTCGGTGACAACACAAAGGCAGCCTTGATGACCCGGGGAATTGCAGAAATCACCCGCATTGGCGTTGCATTGGGCGCGCATGTCCAGACATTTGCCGGACTCTCAGGAATCGGTGATCTGATGGTGACGTGCATGAGCCGGCACAGCCGCAACCGACACGTCGGGGTCGAGATTGGGAAGGGGAGAAAGCTTGATGACATTCTGAAGGAGATGGTGATGGTTGCAGAAGGTGTCGAGACGACGAAGTCGGCAAATGCGCTTGCACAGAAAGTCGGTGTTGAAGTTCCCATTTGTGCGGAAGTACATAAGATGCTGTTCGAAGGGAAAGACCCAAGGCAATCAACATACGATTTGATGACGAGGGGGGCCAAGGGGGAGGTGTATTGAGAAGTTGTGGAGTGTATCAAGAAAGGAAATCCCGCCCAACCGGTTAGTTGAGCGGGATTTTTCATTCGCATCAGATGAAGGTCACACCAGCAGCGGCGCAATCACGAGTGAAACAACGGACATAAGCTTGATCAAGATGTTCATTGCCGGGCCGGAAGTATCCTTGAACGGATCTCCAACCGTATCGCCGACAACGGCGGCTTTGTGAGCATCCGTTCCTTTCTTCTCCCCTTCAACTTCTCCCTTTTCAATAGCTTTTTTGGCATTGTCCCATGCACCGCCTGCGTTTGCCATCATGAGAGCGAGCAAAACCCCCGCGACAGTTGCTCCAGCCAACATTCCACCGAGTGCGGCAGGTCCGAGCAAGAATCCAACGATAACAGGAGCAAGAACAGCTGTAATGCCGGGCAGTACCATTTCCCGCAAAGCAGCTGTGGTTGAAATATCGACGCAACGGGCCGCATCAGGCTTTACGCCGGGCTTTCCCTCGAGCAGGCCCGGAATTTCCCTGAACTGACGACGGATCTCATCAACCATTTTACTCGCGGCGCGTCCGACTGACGTCATGGTAAGCGCTCCAATGAAGAACGGTAACACGCCGCCAATGAAGAGACCAATCACGACGGCGGGATTTGTTACGATAATCTGCAGCGGTGTTTCGCCCTCGCCGATCAGTGTAGCGTAGCGCTTCCATTCGCCGATCGGTTCAATTCCCGCGGCAAGCATTTCCGACAGCTTTGTTCCGATGGATGCGGATACAGCCTGCGAGTACGCTGCAAACAATGCCAGTGCCGTCAAAGCTGCAGAACCGATGGCAAACCCCTTCCCGATTGCAGCGGTTGTGTTTCCGAGAGCGTCAAGTCCATCAGTAATCTTGCGAACGTCGGGGCCCAATCCTGACATTTCCGAGATACCGCCCGCATTATCAGCAATGGGGCCGTAGGCGTCAACTGACATTGTTATGCCGACTGTCGCGAGCATTCCAACAGCCGCAATGCCAATGCCGTACAATCCGGCAACATCATTTGAAATGAAGATTGCGAGACAGATGGCGAGTACCGGCAGGGCGGTTGATTCCAACCCGACCGCCAGGCCGCTGATGATATTGGTTGCAGAACCCGTTTTGCTTGCCTCAGTGATGCGCCTGATGGGTCCCATTGATGTGTAGAACTCGGTGATCAGTCCAATCGCAATTCCAGCAAACGTTCCGAAAAACACCGCCCAAAATACGTTGTTGCTTACGTCATAAGTGCTGACGAGACCATACGCTCCGGCGAGAAACAATCCTGCTGCGATGAATGTGGAATAGCGCAGGGCTGCTGCGGGGGAGAACTGTTTCAGAATCTTCATCGATCCGATACCGATGAATGAAGCGATCAAGCCGATAACCGCAAGAACAATCGGCATTGCCATGAGGATGCCCTTGATGCTTGCATCTGCAACGTCGGCGTGAGCCTTGAGTTGTGCGAGCCCTTCCGGAAGAAGAGTCGCTCCGATAGCAATGGTTGCAACCATCGAGCCGACGTACGATTCGAAGATATCTGCGCCCATTCCCGCCACATCTCCCACATTATCCCCCACATTGTCCGCGATAACGCCCGGATTGCGCGGGTCATCTTCGGGGATGTTGGCTTCAACTTTTCCGACCAAATCGGCACCGACGTCGGCAGCCTTTGTGTAAATGCCGCCTCCGACACGGGCAAACAACGCAATGGAGCTGGCGCCCATCGCAAATCCGTTGATAATGTTGGCCGTTTCAGGACTTCCATACATCATGAAGAAAATCCCGACGCCGATAAGTCCGAGGCTCGCAACGCTCACACCCATGACGGCACCGCCGTTGAACGCCGTCAGCAGAGCCTTGCCCTGTCCGTGTTCCTTTGCCGCCTGCGCAGTCCGCACATTCGCTTTGGTTGCAGCCTGCATTCCAAAAAAGCCTGCCAGAATTGAACAGAGGGCGCCGCTGACAAATGCAACGGCTGTTGCCGGCTGGAGAAAGAACCCGAGCAACAACGCAACAACGGTGATGAAGAATGCGAGAACTACGTACTCACGCTTGAGGAAGGCCATTGCGCCGACGTGAATCTGGGCGGCAATATCCTGCATGAGTTCGCTTCCGGCAGATTGTCGCTTCAACGAGAAGTAGATGCCGAATGCGACGAGCAACCCGACTGCGCCCACAACGGGTGATAGCTGGGTAAGCATTTCCATAGAGAGGGTACTCCTTCAGTTTAACGGTTATTGATGTTATTTATTGACGTACAAAATCGATCTTGAGCAGTAGCTGCACGTTTTCGATGACTCGGAGAATTATGAAAGGGGATTGAAGCCGACCGGAGCGGGCTTTGGTTGACCAGAAATTCGAACCAAATATAGCCAATTTCTGCAATTCTTTCTACAAAAATCTCATCTTGAGAGGTGAAAAAAACAAGCCCCTCTTCCGTCCATTGACAGAAGAGGGGCTCCGGCCCGGATCCGTCTGATTAGTCCAGAAGCTGCTTCAACACAAGCAATAAGGCCGTCAACCCGATGATGAATCCAAAAATGCCCGCTGCAACTTTCCAGCCCGGTTGGGCCTTTTCCTGCTTACTCTGTTCTTGATGCATGCTGTTAACCTTCCATGTTCGTTGAGAGAATGGATAGATGCACGACTCGCGTCATCACAGAGGTATATCTGCGGACACGAGAGCGTGTAGTGAACGAACTGCAGACAGGTCGCTACAGATGCGAGCTGGTTGTTTGAGTATAGACGAGATGGGAAGAAAGTGGGCTGACGTTCGGCGAGAATACAGGCGGATGGTAACGCCTCAGCAGTGAAAGAGAATCATCGGTTTTCTGACAGAGAGAAACTCCCCGATCGTGTTCCGGATCAACGGCAGGCTTGACCGGCTGCCAGGCATTTGTGAGAATGTATTCCTGAAGATCCAAATATTGCAGTTGCGGCTGTTGGCCGGCGCCTTCTCCCTCAAGAAATGCAGGAGAGATTCCGTGAAGAAGAACCAAGACGATGATAGCGAAAGAAGCGGTTGCCCGCGACATGAACATCCTTTAGAAAAGGTCAGCAACTATGGAAATTTTATCAGAAAAGACATCCGGCAAATGAAACGATCATTAAAATATCTACAAGATGTACTTCACCGTAAGAATGCCGAGTATGAACAAGATTCCGAGTGCCAGAGTTAGGCGCTCAAGATACTTGTCGAGATACTCTTTCATTTTCGGACCGAAGAAGTACAATGCGCAGCCAACCGCCAAGAACCTTGAAGCTCGGCCCACAAGGGAAGCCAAAGCGAGTGTCACCAAATCAATCGTCTGATTGAACCCCGCGGCTATTGTAAACACCTTGTAGGGAATGGGGGTGAAACCCGCAAAGATTATTGCAGTCCAAGCATTATCTCGGTAGTAACCCAAGACGGATTGAAACTTGTCATGAAAGCCGTAGAAGTCGACTATTCTTGATCCGATTGTTTCGAAGAAGGCATAGCCGATATAGTATCCGAGAAACGCCCCCGACACAGATCCGAGCGTGCAGATGAGAGCATACCAAAAAGCTCTCTTCGGCTGTGCAACGCCCAACGCAATCAACAACACATCGGGAGGAATGGGGAAGAACGACGATTCGACGAATGCAATGATGAAAAGCGCCCACGTTGCATACGGCTTCGCGGCAAAGCCTTCAACCCAGGCTTTGAGTTTGTACAGCAGTTCGGAAATCTTCTTCAAATGCTCCCCTTGATCGGTAAAATTGGTTTATGAAGATAACGAAAACGCAGCGGCGATTCAAGGCTTGCGAGTGACGCAAAAAGCCTCTATCTTGACGACGACCTTCCGCATACTATTCATCACCCATAAACAGGAGCGTGCTTGACCAGAGTTCTCTCTCTTTTCGCCCTTGTTCTCTTCCCGGGGACGTTACTTGTTGCCGAACCGGATTCGTTGCCCGTAACGTTCGAAATCAAGACGCCGTCAGTTGTTCTGACCGGTGTCGGCTTCACTCTTGAGGTGATTGCCAAGGACCCGGCAGGAAATGTGTACGCCGGGTTCAACGAACCGGCACAACTTCACGGAGTTGTTCCAACCTTCGGTTCCGACAAAGAAACAGATATCACCTTCTCCGAAGGAAAGCTGGTGGTGGAAGATGTGACAATTGCCGTATCCGGACGGCATACGATTTCGGTGTCCACTCAAAACATCAAGGCAGAGGCAGCACTCAGAGCCGTTCCGGGTTTCCTGAGTATCCTGCCTCCTCTCATTGCGATTGTTCTCGCGCTGGCGTTGCGACAGGTTGTGATCTCGCTGTTTGCCGGGATCTACTTGGGCGCGGTCTTTATTTACGACTTCAACGTCATCGGTGCGGCCTTCCGGGTTGTGGATCATTTCGTCGTGAAAGCACTGTCTGAACCCAGTCACGTGCAAATCATCGTCTTCAGCATGTTGTTCGGAGGGATGGTGGGGGTGATTTCCAAAAATGGCGGAACGGTGGGCATTGCCAATGTGATTACCCGCTATGCCCGGAATGCCCGGGGCGGTCAACTCGCAACGTTGTTCATGGCATTTGTCATTTTCTTTGATGACTACGCGAACTGCCTCATCCGGGGCAACCTCATGCGGCCGATTACCGACAAGCTCAGAATTTCGCGTGAAAAGCTTTCGTTTATCGTGGATGCCGGCGCGGCAACGGTGGCCAGCATCATGATTATCTCCACCTGGATCGGATACGAAGTCGGCCTCATCGAGCAGGGGTTGAAGATGATCAACTCGTCAGAAGACGCGTATGCCGTGTTTCTGCAAACAATTCCCTTCAGATTCTATCCGATCTTCACACTTGTCCTCGTGTTTCTTGTCGGTTTCATGGGGAGAGATTTCGGGCCGATGCTTACGGCCGAACGCAGGGCCAGAACGTCGGGCAAAGTCATACGGGATGACTCGCATCCCGCTACCGATCTGACCGAGTCTGCCACATTTGTTGCTTCCGACGATACTCCGGCACGATGGTATAACGGGTTCCTGCCGATTCTTGCAGTATTGATTGTCGGGCTGTACGGACTGTATACAACGGGCACTGCAGCGTTAGCGGTGGACGGAAAGACATCATACGGTATCGGGGAAATCATCAGCAAGTCGGACTCATACTCGGCACTCTTGTGGGCATCGCTTGCAGGTTGTTTCGTGGCAATCTTCCTGTCAGTCTCGCAACGGATTATGAAACTCGGTGAGGCAATTGACGCCTGGTCCAACGGAATAAAGTCCATGCTTCTTGCCATGCTGATTCTCATTCTTGCCTGGTCCATCGGGTCTGTTACTGAAGAACTGCATACTGCCGGCTACCTCGTTCAGATTCTTCGGGGAACGATAGCGCCCCATTGGCTTCCGGTGCTTGTATTTTTGATCGCAGCGCTTATTAGTTTTTCAACAGGCACGAGTTGGGGAACGATGGCTATTATGATGCCGCTGGTGATACCGTTGGGCAGCACGTTGAGTATTGATGCAGGCCTCCCGGGTACGGATCAGATCATCATTCTGCACGGTGTCATCAGTTCGGTGCTGGCGGGAGCCGTGTTCGGCGATCATTGTTCGCCCATTTCCGACACAACAATCCTGAGCTCGATGGCTTCAGCGTGTGATCATATTGACCACGTACGCACGCAGCTTCCGTATGCCGTTCTTGCCGCAGTCGTTGGCATGTTGGTTGGTGATATCCCGACAGCATACGGCGTATCTCCCTGGATCTCGATTGCTGCCGGAACAATCATTCTCATTCTCATTATGAGATTTGTGGGGAAGAAGGTTGAGAGTGTGAGAGTGTGAGAAGGTGTGAGTGTGTGAGAAGGTGTGAGTGTGTGAGAAGGTGTGAGTGTGTGAGTTGTGTGTCCGACCTAAATCAAACAACTACAGCTTGTCAAAGGAGGTCGAAATGAAGAACAGGATTCAGACGCATAAGGATCTTGATGTTTATCGGATGGCATTCGAGTCGGCAATGGAAATCTTTGAAATGACAAAGAGATTCCCCAAGGAAGAGACTTATTCTCTTGTCGATCAGATCCGTCGTTCCTCCCGGTCGGTGTGTGCGAATACCGCTGAAGGTTTTCGGAAGCGACTCTATCCGGCAGCTTTCGTTCACAAGCTCTCCGATGCCGACGGTGAAGCGGCCGAGACTCAAGTATGGCTCGATTTTTCAGTAGCCTGCAAATATGTCAGAGAAGAACAAGTCGAGAAGCTCTACACCGCACACGACCATATCGAAGGAAAGCTGGTTCGCATGATGCAACCTCCAGAGCAATGGAAAGTGTAACCGGGAATCACACACTCTCACTCTCCCACCCCTCACACACTCTTACATGAGCAACTCACCCGAAAAACCCCAACTCCTCCGCGCCCTCGGACTTCGAGAAGGGATCGCCATTCACGTCGGCTGCATTATCGGCTCCGGTATTTTCCTCAAGCCTGCCGTGATTGCGGGCTACCTTGAAGCTACCGGCCCAATCCTTTTAGTATGGATTGTTGCGGGTCTCCTCTCACTTTTTGGAGCGTTGTCGATTGCAGAACTCAGCGCGGTTCTTCCGCAAACAGGCGGGCCGTATGTGTATTTGCGCGAGAGCTTCGGGAAGGTGTGGGGCTTTCTGTTCAGTTGGAATGATTTCTTCATCAACAAGGCGGGTTCGGTTGCTGCCATCTCGATCGCCTTTACGACGTACGCCGGGCATTTCTTCCCTGCTCTGAGTCCCGAACACGCCTTCTTGAGAACACAATGGATGCTATTCGATCAGCCGATGCCGTTTGTTGTCGGCTGGAATCAGATTGTCGCGCTTTGTCTCATCGCTCTGGTCACCATCATCAATATTCGGGGCGTACAGTTCGGAGGCTGGGTGATGAACATCTTCACGGCGGCAAAAGTCTTCGCCCTTGTCGGGCTGACGTTCGCTGTTGCGTTATCTGGAAAGGGAAGCAGTTCGAACTTCCTCCCCTGGTGGCCGGAAGAAATGTCCTGGAATTATCTCTCGGCATTCGGACTCGCGCTTACCTCGGCGCTGTGGGCGTACGACGGCTGGCTGACTGTTACGCTGAACTCGGGCGAGTTTCGCAATCCCAAACGTGATCTTCCTATCTCTCTCATTGCCGGTACGCTGATCGTGATCGGTGTGTATCTTGCTGCAAATCTTGCCTTTGCATACATCGTTCCCGTTCCGCAAATGTCCGGTTCACCACGCATCGCTGCGGATGTTGCCGCAATTGTGCTCGGCCCTATCGGTGCATCGCTGATCATTCTCGGTATCATGGCGTCAACATTCGGCGCAACCAACGGCCAACTGCTTGCGGGCCCGCGCACACTCTACGCCGGTGGAAAGGACGGAGTGTTCCCGCATGTCTTCGGCAAGGTTCATCCCCGCTATCATAGTCCGTACGTCGCAATCCTCACTCTCGGCGTGTGGGGGATGATTCTCACATTCAGCGGCACGTTCGATCAAATCACGAATTTCGTCGTCTTCACGTCGTGGGGATTTTACGCACTCTCTGCTCTTGCGGTGATTGTGTTGAGAAGAAAGATGCCCGACGCCGACCGTCCGTACAAAGCATGGGGTTATCCGTATGCAACGCTGGCGTTCGTTGCCGTGACGCTCTGGTTCCTCTGGAATGTTGCGGTGAACGAGACACGGGATGCAATGATCGGGATCGGGTTGTTGTTGATCTCTCTTCCGTTGTACAAGTACTGGACGAGGAGACAGTAGCCCGCGTTTGTTGCAATAATCTGGCCTTCCTCATACCTTTTGTATCATGAATCCACCCTCGATTCTTTCACAACCTGTCCAATACGTCAAAGGTATCGGCGAGCGTCGTGCCGACGTACTGAAAAAATTCGGCGTTTCTACCGTTCACGATCTCCTCTTCTACGTCCCGCGTCGATATCTCGACCGGACTTCCGTCGTTACGATTGCACAACTTCGCCAAACATACTTCAGGCCGGTGAATCGTGAAGAGGAATCGCTTAATGTCAAGAAGGACTATACTGTCGTTGGCGACATCCGTTCCTTTCGTGTGATGGGTGTGGGGAAGAAGGCGAGGTTTGTCCTGATTCTCGGTGACGCAACAGGGACAATGCAATGTGTCTGGTTCGGCGGCGTGAACTATTGGAAGACTCGATTCGCTATCGGTGAAGTGCTGGCTGTTTCAGGCCAGCCGACGGCATTCGGCGGCAACCTCCAATTCGTTCATCCCGACATTGACAAGATTGCTGAGAAACCGCTGCTCGAAGAAAAGGATGAGCCGATTGATTGGACGAAGACGCTCAACACAGGCGGGCTCGTTCCGCTCTACCCCTCGGGTAAGGAACTTGAACGGGTTGGGTTGGATAGCAGCGGATTCCGCCGCATCATCGGCAACACAATTCGCCAATACGTTGATCGAATCGATGAAACTCTGCCACGATCTCTTCTCGAACTGCAACGTCTGCTTCCGCTCGGCACCGCACTGCAGAATGTCCACTTCCCGCAGGCGACATCCACCTTGTCGGAAAGTCTTCGTCGCTTGAAATATGAGGAATTCTTCTACTTTCAAATAAAATTAGCCCTCAAACGGCAGGGCGTGAAAACCGACACGCACGGCATAGCGTTCAACATACACAGCAAACTGGCGCGGCAGCTTGTGGACTCTCTTCCCTTCAAACTCACACAAGCACAAATCCGTGTTATCAAGGAAATCACGTCGGACATGGAATCGCCGAAGCCAATGAACCGGCTACTGCAAGGAGACGTCGGAAGCGGAAAAACGGTTGTTGCACTTGTTTCCATGTTGATTGCTGTGGAGAACGGCTATCAATCCGTGTTTATGGCGCCGACGGAAATTCTTGCCGAGCAGCACTACAAGACCATGGCATCATTGCTGCAAGGAATAGATGTCAACGTGCGGCTGCTTGTCGGTGCGCAGAGAACGAAGCTACGCCGCGACATTCTTGATGATGTCGGACGTGGCACAGCGCAGATTGTTGTCGGTACTCACGCATTGTTTGAGAGGGATGTGGAATTTGCCAATCTCGGCTATGTTGTAATTGACGAACAACATCGGTTCGGAGTTCTGCAACGGCAATCTTTGCAGAAGAAAGGGAGAAATCCCGATGTGCTTGTGATGACCGCAACACCAATTCCCCGCACACTTTCATTGACGCTTTATGGCGACCTTGACGTTTCAGTAATCAATGAATTACCGAAAGATCGGAAACCTATTAAAACAGTTCTCCATTATGAAGAAGAGAAACAGTCCGTCTTCACGTTCGTGCGCGAGCAGATTCGTCAGGGAAGGCAGGCGTATTTCGTCTATCCGCTGATTGAGGAATCGGAAAAAGTCGATCTCAAAGCGGCGACGGTTCATTGTGAAGAATTGCAGGCGAAGGTGTTTCCCGACCTTCGCCTCGGTTTGCTGCACGGCAGACTTTCGAGTGAAGAGAAGGATGGCGTGATGCGGCAATTCAAGAATCGTGAACTCGATATCCTCGTCGCAACGACGGTGATTGAAGTCGGTATTGATGTGCCGAATGCTTCGATGATGGTGATTGAGAATGCAGAACGGTTCGGACTCTCACAACTGCATCAACTGCGCGGACGCGTGGGAAGAGGAAGCGAACAATCGTATTGCATTCTTCTTTCAAAGAAATGGATTGCTGCAATAGCAAACCGGCTCAAGGGTGATCCGGTTCAATGGCAGGAATCTCTTGACGAGCAGCGCCTCGCGGAACGCCGACTTGCAACGATGGTGCAAACGCATGACGGGTTCAAGATTGCGGAAGTCGATTTGCAGTTACGCGGTCCCGGTGATTTCTTCGGTACGCGTCAAAGTGGTTTGCCCGAGTTCAAGGTTGCGGATATACTTGCCGATTCTCAACTGCTTGACGAAGCACGGCGTGACGCGTTCGCAATCATCGAGCGTGATCCTCAACTTAAACTACCCGAACATCAACCCATCAAAGAACATCTTCTCTCGCTTCATCGTGATGCGTTCGCTCTCATGCGCGTCGCGTAATGCATGACGAATCCTCTATCTAACTTTTTTCAAATCATGTCAAGAGAAATCGTTCGCACCAGAAGATTTTTTTGCGAATGAATGTCAAGACGCATCTTGTCAGTTGGCATGAGAAATTTTTCAGAAAATGCAGTTTTTCCTTGACAACGTTGCAGATTTGTTTATATTACTCACAAGTAATTGTTGTTCAACTTCTTAAGGAGAGTTTCTGGAACCTGTACATGAAAAGCTTTCGCACAGCCCGATGACAGTGGCACTCATCTACAATTTGAAAGCGGAAGCACTCTCTCATCTCTCACACGATGACGACGGCCAGCAACTCTCTTCTCCAAACACATCTCCTTCCGATTCCGCGCTCGACCTTCGCAAGCGTCATAAAGAAAAAGATATGTACGCCGAATGGGACACGGAAGAAACCGTGAACGCCGTCCGTGATGCAATTGCCGAGCGATACAAAGTGACAATGATCGAGGCAAACGAGCAAGCGTATTCCAAACTGATTACGGTACGGCCCGATTTTGTATTCAACATCGCCGAGGGGCTGCACGGAGTTTCCCGCGAAGCCCAGATACCGGCGATGCTTGAGATGTTACGGATACCGTATCTGGGTTCAGACCCTTTGACGTTGGGGATTTGTCTCGACAAAGCTCGGGCAAAAGAGATTCTCTCCTATCACAAAATCCCGACAGCAGGCTTCACCGTCATCAGTTCCATGGGACAGTTCGAGGATGTGCGGCTGAAGTTTCCGGCTATCGTTAAGCCGCTGCACGAGGGGTCGAGTAAAGGGATATACAACTCGTGCGTTGTTCGCAACCCCGACGAACTTGCCAACGAAGTCAAGATCATACTCGACACGTACAACGAGCCTGCACTTGTCGAAGATTTTCTGCCGGGACGAGAATTTACGGTTGCTATGCTCGGAAACGGCGACGACGTGCAGGTTCTGCCCATTGTCGAACTCAAGTTTGACGCCCTTCCTCCCGGCGTCAATCCCATCTACTCCTATGAAGCCAAATGGATTTGGGATCAGCGTGACACACCGCTGGATGTCTTCGAGTGTCCGGCACAAATTGACGATGCTCTAACTCATGAAATATCAAGGATTTGCAGGGATGCCTACCGTGTATTGAATTGTAAGGATTGGTCTCGGATCGATGTCCGGTTGGATTCTCATGGTCGTCCCAACATTCT